>CAJQKF010000006.1 GCA_905478855.1 uncultured Gammaproteobacteria bacterium | reverse complement strand
TCTTCCACCGATCCCACATCAATGCTTTATCCTTTTCAGAATAATAGTGTCGTTTTCGTTGTCTCATTTTTACACTCCATCTTAGATACTAAAGATAAAGTGTTGCATTCACCAGTTGAGATCGCCGCACAAAACTGCCACAGCATCATGTATCCATACCAACCTATTGTTCCGGATTGAAACCCAAGTTCAGGGCACTTGCTGTTACTCGGATATATCCTGCACAGGTCATCCTTGTTTTAAATTACAAGCTTCGCCCCCCAAGGAAATTTATGATAGCCGACGATGATTTCCAGCATACTTTACGAAACACAAGGAAACGGTGCCCATAATTACAAACCCCAGAACAAGTGGAAATTCCGTCAAATTAAACGCTCTACCGATTGGTACACCCAGAATAATTGAGATAATAGTGCTACCGAATCCTATTATGGCAGCCCCCATCCCGGCGACCTCACCAAGTGGTTGAATCGCTAATGTGTTTAAATTACCAAACATCAAGCCTAAGCCAAAGAAACATAGTCCACCCCAGACCATAAAGGTGACTAAACCATCAAGGTATCCCAAAACATACAATAAAGCATAAATAGCAGAGACAATAACTACAAGATAATTAGCCATTAAAACTATTCGCTGCATCTCAATTAATTTCACTAACCGCGAATTAACCAATGATGCAATCCCGAGCGTAATCGCAAGTGATGCAAAGCAGAGAGGAAACCATTTCCCAGTACTAAATGTGTACTCAAACACCTGTTGCGCTGAACTCAGAAAACCTACAAACGCGCCGAAAATCACGCCCATCGCCAAGACATAGCCCACAACCGATCGATTCCGACATACAAACATGAAGCTACTTAACAACATACTGATCGAAAGTGTTCTGCGCTCCACTTTCAAAAGTGTTTCAGGCTGCCTTAAAACAAGCCATGCCAATGCAAGACACGACATCAATAAAAAAAGTAAGAATATGTATCGCCAACCAAAAAATAATATTACGACCTGCCCTATAGCCGGTGCGAGTGTTGGGACCAGTATGAATATAGCCATCGCAATTGACATTATGCGTGCCATTTCAACACCAGAATACAAGTCACGCACCATAGAAACCGTAACTGTTCTGGGGCCTGCGGCCCCCACCCCCTGCAATATTCTACCGATCAGTAACAACTCAAAGCTTTGTGCCACCATGGACATAACACAACCAATCATAAACACGATCAAGCCGATTAAAATCATCGGACGTCGTCCAAAACTGTCGGATAGCGGACCAAAAAGTAACTGTCCAAACCCGTTACCAAGGAAAAATAAACCAATAACCAGTTGAACGTCATTCTCACTTGCAATAAACAAGTCTTCGGCAATTGCTGGAAATGCAGGCAGCATGGCATCAATGGATAACGCAACCAAACTAAAGAGTAACGCTGTCAGTGTGGCAAATTCCCCAAGACCTAATACTTTGCTAGCATGAGTCACTAATGGCCTCTTGTCTGTTGTTCTGCCGCCGTAACCCTACCAAGCAATTTCACCGCTTGATCTATGCTCTCGTTCCACGGATGCCCACAGCTAACCCGTAGACAGTTCCTAAACTTCCAAGTCGGCGAGAATATCGTACCAGGGAGTACACTCACCTGATTTTCGAGGCATCGACTAAAGACTTTTAGGGCATCTACGCCACGTGGCAATTCAACCCATAATACGAACCCGCCTTGGGGTTGGCTAATTCGTGTTCCCTTCGGAAGGTGATTTCCTAACTTCAATCGCATTTTATGAACTTGCTGCATTAATCGTCGGCGGAGTCCACGCAGGTGTCGCTCATAACCAGCTGTTGCCAGGTACTCCGCTACAACCATTTGCCCCACACTGGATGTGGATAGCGAGACTGAGTGTTTACGAGATAACATCTCCTCCCTATCGGATTCAGCAACGATCCAGCCAATTCGATATCCTGGCGCTAATGTTTTGGAAAACGATGAACAAGTCACCACGTTACCCTGATAATCAAAGCTGCGAAGTGGTAATGGTCTATGCTCTCCAAAGTGCAAATCACCATAGATATCATCCTCAATCAAACGCACCCCTTTGCTATTTACTAAATTCACCAAACGTTGTTTCTGTGAATCCGGCAGCAAACTTCCGTAAGGGTTATTAAAATTAGCGACACACATAACACACGATACATTGAACTGCTCAAGAATATCTTCGAGTGAGTCAATATCCAAACCATGGGTAGGGTTTGATGGCACCTCGATGGCCTTAAGACCAAGATCTTCTATAAGTTGCAATAATAAAAAATATGTTGGGGACTCAACAGCAATCGTATCTCCAGGTTTAGTGACTGACTTAAGGGATAACGCCAGAGCCTCCGATGCACCATTGGTTATGACAATAGAATCTGGATCAATTGCAGTACCAAGCATACCAGAGCGATAGGCAATCTGATGCCTAAGTTCCCGGTGACCGGATAATTCGGCATATTCAACAGCCTCTAGCGGAGATCGTGTTACCACACGATGCATAATTCTCGCTAATGTTCTGCAAGGTAATAAGCTACCGCCTGGGTTGGCTAATCCAAGGGGCACAACACCAGGGGTACGGCTTAATTTAAGTAAATCTCGGACCACACCGGATAACTGGATATCTCGTGCAACAGGCTTTGGTGAAGTTGCCGATGGTAATGCAATACTGCGATCAATCGAAGGACTAACAAAAAACCCAGATTGCGCTCGAGCTGTAATAAAACCCTCCTGCTCAAGATTCGTATAGCCCTGCATTATCGTAGCTATGCTTACTTTTAACTGTCGGCTAAAGCCCCTGAGTGAAGGTAGCTTATCGCCAGGGCGTAATGAACCTGAAGCTATCTGCGCACGAATAAGATCATAGACTTGATCGTATAAAAATTGACTAGTGTGTGAATTCAACATATCTAACTGTTACGGTAACAAATTCATTTTATTGTATCTGTTACTGTATCAGGACTTTACAGATAATACACCTACCGGAATTGGTTCGGAAAAATTGACGATGAAATCTGGAGTGCACGAAATGACTACCCTACTAATTAAACAACACTTTGATACAACTATCGTAATGCAGTGGATCGAAAATACGATCGAGGATATCACGCATGTTTTTTGGGACTGTTATCGTAGAAGTCAGCAACGACGAGCACTCTCATCACTTGAACCCGAGTCATTGTCTGACATTGGCCTATCTACTGAGCAAATAAAATTTGAGATAGCAAAACCATTTTGGAAAAGTTAAATATCTAAAAATTTACCATGAACTCTGCCAAACTATCTATAATTATCAATCCTGATTTAGGGATCTACATGGTATGTACAATTCGGTTCAATAATCGGATTTGACAGTTATTTAACTTTAATTGATAGAGTTGGACCAAGTAGGGCCGCATCTGTAACGGTCTTATTCCCTATTTTGCTTTAGTTATTTCTAAGGTGTTTGAAAATTTTCTCTGTACTAACAGTGCCCTGCTCTGCTTGCAGACTGCTGGCAATAAAACGTAAAACAACATCTACGCATAGTTAGCGATTTATTTCATGCAAGGAAACTGATAATTACATCGACTAGTTCCGTTTTACTTTAAGCCAAATCAATGCACACAGAACAAGCAGAATCACAGGAATTGCCGTAAGATTTATAGTCGTCCAACCAAAAGTAAAATTAAGATACCCAGACGACAACGCGGTAAATGTGACTGCAGTTGCAATCATAAAATCGTTAATTCCTTGAGTTTTCGATCTCTCCGATAATTCATATGCCTCGGTTAATAAAGCAGTACCGCCAACAAAGAGAAAATTCCAGCCGATCCCAAGTAATATCAACGCCACGATAAAATGAGCATAGGTTATACCATGTAAATTAACGGCTAACGTTAGCAGCATTACAACTGCACCGATAATCATAATATTTAGCACGCCAAAACGATCAATGAGATTACCGGTAAAAAATGACGGTAAAAACATTCCAACAACGTGCCATTGAATAACTTGAGCAGTTTGGCCAAATGCAAATCCACACGCGTCCATAGCAAGAGGAGTCGATGACATTATCAAGTTCATAACCCCATAGCCAACTAACGCACCGAATACAGCAACAAAAAAAACTGGCTGCCGGATAATTTGCCTAAGTGGTCGCCCAACTTGATTCGACGACTCAAAAGACTGTTGTGGAAAATGAATAAACGAGATACAAATTATGGAGAGTAGATAAACGGTAATCAGACCATAATAGCTACCCGCAAATTCCGCCCCGGCTATCCAGTCTCGACTAATCGCAGCGAAATTCGGACCTATAAAGGCCGCCACAATACCGCCCGCCATAACGTAGGAAATGGCTCGTGCTCGAAAATTCGGTGGAGCCACTTCTACCGCAGCAAAACGATAATAAGCACCGAAACCGTTGAAAATCCCCATCATAAGTGAGCCAGCACAGTATCCAATAAAACTCCCTTGAACGATTGCCGTGCCGCTAAGTGTTACACCGAAAAGAGCAATGAAAAGTCCAATCAAAAAACCCGAACGTCGGCCCACCTTCTTCATAATCATTGATGCGGAAAACGACGCTAGCATCATTCCAAAAAACTGCAAAGCCAAGGGGACTGTTGCAAAAGTTTGATCTTCAGTAAGCCTGGCACCAATTAATGCTGACGTTGATAATAGTAACGATGTGGCTGTCAGCATCAGCCCCTGGCACATTGCCAGTAAAAAAACATTGCGTTTCATTCAGGAATGGTTTCCATCAAATAATTTGTCAGTAGACGGACACCAGACCCGAAGTGCCACAGACAGGGTCAGATAAAAAAACGCACTACATATTGCGACGATACTTACCGCCCACTTCGAATAAGGCATTAGTAATTTGGCCAAGTGAGCATACCCGAACCGTTTTCATCAGTTCGGTAAAAACGTTTTCGCCTTGAATCGCGGATTCCTGAAGCGCATCCAAGGCTTCTTTGGAGGCTTCGCTATGATGTTGATGAAAGAGTCGCAGACGCTTAATTTGATCATTTTTTTCAGCCTCTGTTGCACGCGCCAACTCGGGCTCTATCAAATCTGTTACCTGTTCACCAAGAAAAGTGTTGACACCAATAATGGGGAAACTGCCATCATGTTTTCGATGTTCATAATACATTGATTCTTCTTGTATTCTGCCACGTTGATATCCGGTCTCCATTGCACCAAGAACGCCACCGCGCTCCGAGATTCGCTCAAATTCGGCTAAAACGGCCTGTTCAACAAGGTCTGTCAATTCTTCGATTATAAAACTACCCTGACTGGGATTCTGATTTTTCGCTAAGCCCCATTCCTCATTGATAATTTTTTGAATCGCTATAGCACGCCTTACCGAATCTACTGTTGGTGTGGTTACCGCCTCATCATGGGCATTGGTATGCAAACTATTACAGTTATCATAAACAGCAATCAAAGCCTGCAATGTGGTTCGTATGTCATTAAACGACATTTCTTGCGCATGCAAACTTCTTCCAGAGGTTTGTATGTGATACTTAAGCTTTTGACTACGCTCACCGGCTTTATACTTATCACGCATTGCAATCGCCCATATACGACGCGCAACCCTGCCCATAACAGAGTATTCCGGATCCATTCCGTTGGAGAAGAAAAAGGAAAGATTTGGAGCAAAGTCATCAATATGCATACCACGGGCTAAGTATGACTCGACATAGGTAAACCCGTTGGCTAATGTAAATGCTAATTGTGAAATTGGATTCGCCCCAGCTTCTGCAATATGATATCCGGAAATCGAAACGGAATAGAAGTTACGCACCTTATTGTCGATAAAGTACTGCTGAATATCACCCATTAACTTCAAGCTAAATTCAGTTGATAGTAAACAAGTGTTTTGGCCCTGATCTTCTTTTAAAATATCAGCCTGAACCGTTCCACGAACAGCAGAAAAGACTTCAGAGACAATTTTGGTATATCGATCTTTATCAGGTCCAGAACCTGTTTGTAAAGTGTATTTATCAATCTGTTGATCTATAGCTGTATTTAAATACATTGCTAATATGGTTGGGGCGGGGCCATTAATTGTCATCGATACCGACGTATTAGGCGCGCAAAGATCAAAGTCACGATAGAGTTCACGCATATCATCCAGAGTTGCAATTGACACTCCGGAGGTACCAATTTTCCCATAAATATCTGGTCGCTCATCCGGATCTGCACCATAAAGTGTTACAGAATCAAATGCTGTAGATAATCGTTTTGCTGGATAACCATCTGATAACAATTTAAAACGACGATTCGTGCGAAATGCGTCCCCCTCTCCTGCAAACATCCTTGTAGGATCCTCGCCTTCGCGTTTAATAGGAAAAACGCCAGCCGTGAATGGAAAATATCCAGGCAGGTTCTCACTGCGCAACCAACTCAATAAATCGCCATGATCACGATAACGAGGCAATGATATCTTTGGTATTCTTGTGCCACTTAGACTGGTATAAATAAGAGGAACATGTAACTCCTTACCACGCACCGTATAGCAATAATTGTCCCCGCGGTAGGCTAGTGCGATATTCAGCCAACTTGAAAGTAAATCCTGACAGTCACTTTTCAGCAGTGCTCGTTTCTCAATGAGCAGATGTTCCAACATATGTTGATCTGCTTCACTATTCAACATAGCCGATACACCATCCAACTGTTGTAGCTGATGTGCGATATCCGCTTGATGCTTGGTTGTCTTGTGATATTTTTCAATCACATCGACAATTTCTGATAAGTAACGTTGTCTAGATACAGGTAAAATAGCATCAGTTGGTGTGGCCGCACGCCCGTACGAATCAAGACGGCCAGGCGACTCACGCAAACCCTGTTTTTGTAGGGATTCACGCAAACTAAAATAAAGTTTGGTTACGCCAGCATCATTAAAATGTGCCGCACTCGTTAGATATACTGGCATTTGTTCGGGGGACACATCAAATGCCTCACGATTTCGCTGCACTTGTTTACGTACATCTCTTAATGCGTCTTTAGCTCCCTTACGATCCGACTTATTAATTGCGACAAGATCGGCGTAATCCAACATATCAATTTTTTCCAACTGACTCGCGGCGCCGAATTCAGGTGTCATAACATACAATGATGTGTCAGCTAATTCGGCAATTGCCGCATTACCTTGACCAATACCAGGGGTTTCAACAATTACCACATCATAATCTGCAAGTTTAAAAAGCTTGAGGATATGGGTCAAACAGGAAGGAATTTCAGTTTCCGCTCTTCGAGTTGCCATAGAACGCATAAAGATATTAGGACTATCGATCGCATTCATGCGAATACGATCACCAAGCAATGCACCACCTGTTTTTTTACGGCTTGGGTCGACTGCAATCAATGCCAGGCGTAAGTCATCAGCATAATCCAATCGAAGTCGTTGAATTAGCTCGTCCGTTAACGATGACTTTCCAGATCCTCCAGTTCCGGTCAATCCCAGAACAGGCATTAATTTGATAACCGCTTGTCGATCAAGTGCTGTATAAAAAGCATCATCGACGGCATTATTTTCAACCGCACTTATCATACGTGCTAAATATGCAGGTTCTCTTAACCGCGCAATGTCCAGCGTCTTCAGAGCATTTTTATATTCTAGGTTTGTGACACTGTCAATCATAAAATCAATCATGCCTTGCAGCCCCATTGACTGACCGTCTTCCGGCGAGAAAATTCGGGTAACGCCATAGTCATGGAGCAACTCAATCTCGGACGCTACGATAACACCGCCGCCTCCACCAAATATTTGAATATCTGCTCGCCCGGCGTGCTTTAACATATCGACCATATAGCGAAAATATTCAACATGTCCGCCTTGATAGGAACTGACCGCAATACCATTAGCATCTTCTTGAATAGCCGCGTCTACAATCTCGCGCACGGATCGGTTGTGGCCAAGATGAATAACCTCTGCACCAGCGCTTTGCAATATTCGGCGCATAATATTAATCGAGGCGTCATGACCATCAAATAAGCTTGCAGCAGTGACAAACCGCGGTAAAGTAGAATCAGGTAGATGGGAAGAAGCGTTGATCGGGTTTTGTGCAAGGGACATAAGAATGCCAAATTTTGAAGGTTAGAAAGTGGCAGTAAAGTATAGCCGCTATGTTACGTTTACGTAAACGTCAATCATCGATATACTTGCGCAAATCAACACTAAGCCTTCCTATGCCATCCTCATTTAACATAACTGAACTCTCGAAAGAATTCTGCATTACTACCCGCACGATACGGTTTTATGAGTCGGAAGGACTTTTGCAACCAGAGCGCAATGGTCGAAATCGTGTTTATTCGGCGCGAGATCGTGTTCAACTAAAGCTTATTCTGCGTGGGAAGCGTTTAGGCTTCTCCCTATCTGAAATCGCCGACATGATTAGTATGTATCACGCGGAACCTGGTGAAATTGCACAGTTAGAATACTTCCTAAACCGGATACATGACCGGAGGCTGCATTTAAACCAAAAGCGTGATGACATAGAGTTAACCCTTGCAGAATTAACATCGATTGAACAACAATGTAATAATCGACTCGAAAACCTTAAGCGTGCTATCAATGACGAAGAATAGACACATAGGTCAGCACACCTGCTTGATGCAGTCCTTCCGATAACTACGGTCAACTTATGAATAGCCTTAACTCCCTGTCACGGCCCACTGCAATTTTATTAACTGTAGCCTGCTCTGTTATTGTAATCGCCGGGCTACGGAGTGCATCTGAAATTATTTCCCCATTATTGATCGCCTGTTTTTTCGCTATCATCAGCACCCCACCAATTAATTGGCTTCAATCTAAAGGATTTACGAAAACCGCTTCATTTAGCATCGTACTCAGCTGTTTTGCACTGTTATGTATTATGAGCGTGTCCGGCATTAGCGACTCAATCGATGAAATAGGCGCGACGTTGCCATTTTATGAGGATCGGCTAGCAACAATACTTGTCGAACTTGGCGAATGGTTATATGGCATCGGTTTGCTTCCGTCAGACACGACACTTCGGTCACTGGTGAACCCAGGGCGTATGGCGAGTCTGTTTGGACAACTACTGGGACCAGCACGGGATCTTGTAGCAAATTTATTCCTAATCCTATTCGCCGTGCTATTTATACTTGCCGAAAGTGGCGCATTACATCAAAAATTTGAATACCTGCTGAGTAAAAAGAAATTATCGTTTACAAACCTCCATTCATTTACTAAAACAGTAAATCGATACTTCTTAATCAAGACCGCTATAAGTCTTGTTACCGGCTTGTTTATTGCAATATGGTTATTGGTATTAGATGTTGATTTCGCAATTTTATGGGCATGGTTGGCTTTCTTTTTAAATTTTGTGCCGTATATCGGTTCAATCCTAGCGGCAATTCCAGCCGTTCTTATAGCACTGCTTGGGCAGGGACCAGAACTCGCTGGGTACACCGCTCTTGGCTTTCTTATTGCTAATGTGGTTGTCGGAAATTTTGTGGAACCTAGATTCCTTGGAAAAGGACTTGGGCTGTCCACACTGGTAGTATTTCTATCCATGATATTTTGGGGTTGGGTATTAGGACCAGTTGGAATGTTCCTTTCGGCACCCTTAACAACCCTACTAAAAATTGGTGTCGAAAGCGACGAACAATCTAGATGGCTGGGAGTTCTGCTTGGCACCGGCTCGGAACTGACTGACAAATCCTCAGAAAATGAAGATTCCTAACATAAACCAATCTCGATTAAACCGATTCCAATGGTAAACTCCACCCTCCGCCATTGATTTTTTCAAGGTGGCTTCTCGACTAATACAGCAATCCCATACCACGAGTTTTCTTGATGAATTTATCTTCGCTTACAGCACTGTGCCCACTAGACGGTCGTTATTTAAACAAAACTAACTCCTTACTCCCAATTTTCAGTGAGTTTGGTTTAATTCGCTATCGCGTTTTAGTAGAAGTAAATTGGTTAATTCATCTGTCCGAACATGCAGAAATAAAGGAAGTCCCAGCATTTAGCAAAACAGCAAAAGTCGAACTTCAAAAAGTTATTCTTGATTTCTCTGAGGAAGATGCGTTGCGAGTTAAAGCCATCGAGGCTACTACTAACCATGACGTAAAGGCTGTGGAGTATTTTCTGAAAGAAAAAATTTCGAGCAATAATGAACTGGCTGCAGTTTCCGAGTTCATTCACTTCGCATGCACCTCAGAAGATATCAATAATCTCGCCTACGCTCTCATGCTGAAAGAAGGTAGGGATTCAGTTCTGGTACCCGTTTATGAACGACTCATAAGCCGCCTAGCTGAAATCGCAAATAAGCATATCAGCACATCAATGCTTAGTCGCACTCATGGCCAAACGGCATCTCCAACAACCATTGGAAAAGAATTTGCAAACGTCGTCTATCGGCTACGACGCGAAATAGACGTTATTAAAAGAATCCCTATCGAAGGGAAAATTAACGGAGCTGTGGGCAATTATAATGCTCACCTATCCGCCTACCCAACAATTGACTGGCCCAAAGTGGCAAACGATTTTATGCAAAGTCTGGATATTCAATGTCATCCGATGACCACCCAGATTGAACCTCACGACTATATTGCTGAATTATCACACGCATGCTCCCGAGCCAACACTATCGTTATAGATCTCGATCGCGATATATGGAGTTATATTTCTATCGGTTATTTCAAACAGCGAGTTGTTGCAGGCGAAGTGGGTTCTAGCACCATGCCACATAAGGTAAATCCAATTGACTTCGAAAACTCAGAAGGCAATATGGGTCTAGCCAACGCACTCTTTAATCATTTGGCAGGTAAACTTCCGATTAGTCGGTGGCAACGAGACCTTACCGATTCAACCGTGCTTCGCAACCTCGGTATGACATTCGGTTACACGCTAGTTGCCCTTGAATCTACAATCAAGGGCTTAAGTAAACTGGCTATTAACGAGACTCGCGTAAAGCAAGACCTATACGATTCATGGGAAGTATTAGCCGAGCCTATTCAAACGGTCATGCGTCGGTATGGCATTGAGTCTCCTTACGAGAAACTTAAGGCGTTGACTAGAGGGCAAGAAATGAATCAAGAAACTATTCGTGATTTCATTCGAACATTAGAAATTCCGACCGATGCCAAAGATGCGTTGCTAGAATTAACACCAGAATCCTACACTGGCTATGCTGAACAGCTTGCAAAAGATTACCTATAGTGGAAGAAACAAGACTATCTAAATACTTAGCTTTGCAGGGACTCTGTTCAAGACGCGAAGCTGATAAATATATCGCTGATGGATTGGTAACTGTGGACGGGGTGATCGTGCGCGAAGCATGGTTTCGTATTAATGATAAGCACATTGTAGAACTCAACGCCGCAGCACGAATCCAACAGGAAAGTCGACTCACTGTGATTATAAACAAACCGTTGGGCTTAGTGTCATCCCAGCCCGAGGATGGCTATCAAAGTGCTGTAAGTCTTCTTATTGATGAGAATTACTTTGGTTCCGATATTTCACCCATAATAAAAAATCGAGATACTCTTGCGCCAGCGGGCCGTCTTGATATCAATTCCACCGGACTGCTAATACTAACCCAAGACGGGCGTATCGCGCGGCAACTAATCGGTAACAACAGTCGCGTAGAGAAAGAATACTTAGTTCGGATTAATGGTGATGTGTCCAATGGACAACTACAAAAATTACGACATGGCCTAGAACTTGATGGACGCATACTCAAACCAGCTAAAGTTAATCGCATAAATGAAGATCAATTTAAGATTATATTAATCGAGGGTCGAAAGAGACAAATTCGCCGAATGTGCGATTTAGTAGGAGTAAGAATTCAGGCGCTTAAGCGCGTTAGGGTCGGGCAACTTAAACTTGGAAAGTTACCCAGCGGGATGTGGCGACTACTTGCGAAATCGGAAATCATAGTATGAATCTATACCCAGCACTGCGACCACTATTATTTAATATGGATGCAGAAAACAGTCACGATCTCGTATTGAAAGCACTGTCTAAAGTTGGAAGACCAATCGCTAGGTTGTGCCCAACCCCCAGTTCAGCACTACTGTCCCAGCCCATCGACCTTATGGGTCTGCGTTTTCCGAATCCCCTAGGCCTTGCAGCAGGACTCGACAAAAACGCAAGCTGTGGCCCTGCATTTGCGTCAATGGGTTTTGGGTTTCTTGAATTAGGAACAGTCACGCCAAAGCCTCAACCAGGCAATCCAAAACCCCGCATGTTTCGCATTCCGGAATCAAGGTCCATAATTAATCGCATGGGTTTTAACAGTTGCGGACTAGAGACATTTCTTGAAAATCTACAAGGCAATCGACCATCAGGGATCATAGGAATAAACCTCGGAAAGAATGCCAGTACGCCGATCTCGGGCGCCCTAGATGATTATAAACTGGGTATGAACGCTGTTTATAATCATGCCGATTACATCACCATCAACATCTCATCTCCAAATACCAAAAACTTACGCGATCTTCAGGAAGGTAACGAATTACAGAATCTACTGCATGGTATCGGACAATCCGTCCGCATGCTACAAGATAAGCATGACCGACATGTTCCGATCGTAGTTAAGATCGCGCCAGATTTAGATAGTAACGCTATCGCACAAATTGCATCAAACTGCGTAACGAACCATATCGATGGAATTATTGCTACCAACACTACTATTGCGCGACCAAGTGATCTACCGAGACATATTGCGGCGGAAGCTGGAGGATTAAGTGGCGCATTACTTACTCAACATAGCACTGAAGTCGTTTATAAACTATGTCAGGAACTAGGTGGCGAAATACCGGTGATCGCAGCAGGGGGAATTATGAGCGGCAATGACGCTGTCGAAAAGCTTCAGGCCGGAGCCCAACTGGTTCAAATTTATACAGGATTTATTTATAACGGCCCAAAACTTATTACCGATATCTTGCAGTCGATACGCCAGTCTCGCCACCCTCAGGAATAACTCAGACTCGCAACATCAATCCGGTTTTTTTCTCCACCAAATAGAATGATTATTTGACGGCATGGCGCAATCGTTTACTAACTCCAAGGAATTATTCAATGCTAGCTGATTAATATCCTCAAAGCATCGAATGCCACTTTCAGGATTATGGGATTTTAACCAGCTATCAAACTGCTCGTTACTTGGAGCTAAATCTTGCTCCTTGTATTTATACGGTCCATAGACGAAAAACACACCACCTGGATTTAAGTGTTGCGCACCATATATAAACAAAGACTTCACACACTCCCAGTTCACAATATGAACTGTATTTATACAAATTAGAGCGTCATAACTCTGATTTGGCCAATTATCTTTTCCTAACTGCAAAGCTATGGGCGATGCAACATTAGTACAGCCAGGATTATCTATCCACGCCGCGATACTCGACAGGTTTTTTTCAACATCAGTTGGCTGCCAACGGAGATGTGGGAAAGCCTGAGAAAACCATGAAACGTGTTCGCCGCTACCGCTACCGATTTCAATAACACTACCCCGATTCGGCAGAGCTGTTTTTAAACTCTCGGTAATCGGATGATGATTGCGCTCAAATGCTGGAGAATAGTTTTTCATGACACCAGTTAACGGAAAAGAACATCCACTACATTGCGTGAATGACTAAATAGGCAATAAACCAAAAATTGAATCTCGATAATGATCGATTAACATAATTCCGAACAACCAAGCTAGATACTGAATGGAAAAGAAAAATGTTTTCCTAGAAAGCGCATCACTGTAGTTTTTATATAACCGAATCACGTAACCAATAAATAGACCATTTAATACAATCGCACCGAAGAGATAAATAAACCCTGACATTTTAGTGGCAAATGGCATAATCGAAACGGCTGCAAGTAAAAAGGTATAGCAAACTATATACACCTGTGTGAACTTTCGACCGTGGGTTACTGGCAACATCGGGATACCGACTTTAGCGTAATCTTTCTCTCTATAAAGAGCCAAGGCCCAGAAGTGTGGAGGTGTCCAGCAGAAAATGATTAGAAACAGCAGCAGTGAATCGTGGCTAATTTCACCTGTGACTGCGGTCCAACCCAAGACAGGCGGCATAGCCCCCGCGGCTCCACCAATTACAATATTTTGCGGAGTCGCCCGTTTCAGAAAAACCGTATAAATTACAGCATATCCCACCATTGAAGCGAAAGTTAGAATGGCGGTTAATGTATTCACCCAAATAGCGAGAATTAACATGGACACCATAGATAACATGCAGGCAAATACCATAGCCTGCATGGCGTTCATATGCCCGCTCGGCAGAGGACGATTCCTCGTTCGCTTCATTTCACTATCAGCATCGCGGTCTAGAATCTGATTCATCGCTGCACCGGATGCCGCCGCTAAACCAATACCAACCGTGCCAAGAATCAATATATCAAGGTCAACCATACCGGGTGTTGACAAAAACATGCCAACCACAGCGGTAAAAATAATAAGAGCGACTACCCGTGGCTTTGTAAGCTCGTAATATTCTTTTGCCAGCTGTGATAACGATAGTTGTTTTCCGTCCACTTCTGTCGTTGTTTCTGCAGTTGATCTCATTAGAATGCCTATAGTAGTTAACTTTTGTTAGCCGATCTGCGAAGCGCGCAATAATCGCGCGAGGTCCCTACGAATCAGAATCGGATCATCGTCCTGTGCGTAGCGCAAAACTAAATTTCCATTTGGATCAACAAGATAAACCCAACGATCAACATCTTCCTCAACATTATCGGACATATTTAGTTGTTTTCTGGCTACTTCAATATTTTCTTGATCCAAACGCCCAATGGCTCCCGGGAAAACCTTAACTATTTCTTCAGTGGTATGAGCATCAAGATCAGATCCAGTTAAAAATAACAAACGCACTCGCCGCATATTCTTACCGGTGCTTAACCGAATTCGGTTTAGTTGGTCAAGCAATTGTAAACACTCAACCGAGCAATCACCATCGCTAACATATAATAAAGTCCAGAAGCCGCGAAGACTCTCACCCTGATAATTAGACTCAACTAAATCAATTTTCAAATCTGGCAACAACATCCTTGCCGGATGATATAACTCACCATTATTTTTTTGACTTGGGTTATCAGCGAAATTAAAATAAATCCAAGACGCTAGTACAGGAGATAGGAAAACTAAAAAGATAGCAATCAGAGTAAGTCGACTCCGAATCATAGAACCTTTAGTTTTATCGATTTTTGATGATGAACTCACACTTTACCCCTTTTATAAAAACGAAAATAACCAAAGATCATTAATGCTATAACCCCAAAAGCAAACCATTGCAGTGCGTAGCCCTTGTGCCTATCAATCCATGTATCGGTGTATACAGGAAGAATTCGTTCAAGACCCTCGTCGGTCTCATCTGGCGATCTCAATAGCAACATCGGCTGAATTTCAACGTTCTTAAGCTCAGAATATAAAGCTAGGTCCATATTTTGCCACACTTGGTCAGATGCATCTGGCAAAACCCGTGATAACGTAAAGTACTCTTGAGAGGGTCGTTTTAATAACCCACGAACAACTACTTTTCCTTTAGGATTATCAAACTCTCTAAAGATGGTGCGATCCAAACTCCAAGGAGTCCACCCCCTATTGATCAACAAACGGCGATCCGTACCTGTAATTTTTATTGGGGTTATCACATCTAACCCACCACGACCATTGATAATTTTATTATCAATTAAAATTTGTTTATCAAACTCGTAAAACCCCTCAACAACAGCATATCGATATTCGTCTTGATTAATCGATAACAGATCAGCAGCAACGTTGATTACTGGTAGTGCTGTCCGAATGTCGTAAGCTTCCTTCATAAGGGTCTTTTCCGCTGCCCGATCAAGTTGCCACATGCCAAGCTTGGCAAACAGGATCACCCCGACTAACGTCGCGACGACTGGTAACCATTTATACACAAATTTGGATGTCATGGCGGTAGGGCTTACTGATAGAATCCGAAGACATTTTTCACAGGAGTTTAGCTGGTGTTAACAAAAGTATTGATTATTCTAATGATGATCGCAATGGTCATAGCCTTGTTTTCCGCACTTTATTTTATGTTCAAAGAAGATAAAAAAAGTATGGCAAAAGCACTTTCCTGGCGAATTGGAATCTGGGTTGTGCTCCTAGCCCTACTATTTATTGGGGTCTCAACGGGAGTAATTAAACCCAGCAATACAATTCCTTTGCCCGTTGCTACTGACTCGAATTAATCAACCAATAAAAAAGCGCTGCAAAATGCAGCGCTTTGCTTAGAACCGTAGTGATTAAATTATAAAACGTAGACGAAAACGAAAAGTATCACCCAAACAGTATCAACAAAATGCCAGTACCAAGCAACCCCTTCAAATCCAAAATGATTATCTGCTCGAAAATGCCCGATTAAACATCTGTACATAATTACGGCGAGACAGATTGTTCCAATCGTCACATGAAAACCATGAAAACCCGTTAACATGAAAAACGTTCCACCATATACGCCACTACCAAGAGTTAAGCCTAACTCTCCGTATGCGTGAGTGTACTCAAGCATCTGGCAATATAAGAATATACAACCGAGCACAACAGTAATACCAAGCCATATATTCAGCTTACTGCGATTACCCGCAATTAAGGCGTGATGCGCAATAGTTACCGTTAAACTAGAAACCAGAAGAATAACCGTATTCCAAAATGGCAGTCCCCATGCACCAATTGTCGCAAACTGACCTTCATCAACATGATGAGCATCCGCGCCAATATGAGCTGCACCACCCGGACCTGCAGTTGGCCATATATTCTCAAAACCGGGCCATAGCAGCTCTGTTTCAGCTAACCACGGCACCGAGAGCATTCGGGTATAAAATAATGCTCCGAAAAAAGCCGCAAAAAACATGACTTCCGAAGTAATAAACCAACCCATGCTCATTCTAAACGACACATCTACTTGTTTTGAATAGGTGCCGCTTTCACTTTCAACGGCAACTTCTCCAAACCAACCGGCTATGACGTAGATAAGAATCAAGGTGCCCACCAGCATAACAATGGAGGCATTGTTGATTTCATTCATTAACATTATAAACCCTGACGCCAAGCAAAATATTCCTGCCGAAGTTATTGTGGGCCATTTAGTACCTTCTGGTACATAGTAGGAGCCTTGTTCACTCATACCTAATCCTCTGATTTAGTTTTAGTATACAAAAAAATAATTCTACTTAGCTCGACGTATCGCCAGCTTCCGTTTCCTCTGCCCGAAAAAAAGCATAAGATAATGTAATGGTTTTAACAGACTCCGGAATGTCGTTATCTACTTTAAAAACCAGTGGCATTTCTTTCTGCTCATCAGCTGCTAAAGTTTGATTGTTGAAACAAAAACATTCAGCCTTAATAAAATACCGTGTCGCCTTGGTTGGTGAAATGCTTGGAACGGCTTTACCTGTTACGTCAGTGGATGCTAAGTTTGTTGCTAAATAGGCAACTCGAACAGTTTCGCCAGGGTGCACAAAAACTTTTTTTGCAGGTGAAAAATCCCATGGTAAGCCACCCATGATAGAGCCCGTAAACTCTACAGCAATCGTTCTATCGCGGTTGATTGCCAAAGACTGATTAGACGTGTCAATTTGGATACCTTTACCATTAACACCGACGATTTCGCAAAAAACATCATATAGCGGTATTAGCGCGTAGCCAAACCCGAACATTCCGACAACGAACAAGAGCAGCCAACGACTTGTTTTTCGGTTACTGGATGCTATCCCCGTATTTTCCACGTTTAAAGTCGACCTACGATTGACCAAGTAAAAACAATTGCCACAAATATAGCAGCGATAATAACGGTCTTACGAATACCCGACTGTTGAGCCGATGTTAATCCATCTGACTCAACGGCGGAAGGTTTAGATACGTGGTTGTTTTTCACTTGTATTTACTTAACCAGTGGAGGTGTTGTAAATGTGTGAGCGGGAGGAGGAGAAGGCAATGTCCATTCAAGACCCTCAGCACCATCCCAAACTTGATCGGTCGCTTTTTCGCCACCCTTGATAGCTTTCATTACGATATACAGAAATAAAATTTGAGATAGACCTAATAGCAATGCGCCACCAGTAGACATCATATTGAACTCTGTAAACTGTAGAGAATAGTCAGGAATTCGACGTGGCATACCAGCAAGTCCCAAGAAATGCTGTGGGAAAAAGGTAATATTCATGCCAATCACAGTAAGCCAAAAATGTATTTTGCCTAGTTTTTCATCGTACATATGGCCAGTCCACTTAGGCAGCCAGTAGTAAACAGCACAAAAAGCACCAGTAATCGTTCCACCGAAGATTACATAATGAAAGTGAGCAACTACAAAATAGGTGTCATGATACTGGAAGTCAGACGGTGTTATAGCTAACATTAGACCGGAAAAGCCGCCGATGCTAAATAGGAATACGGTACCAATTGCATATAGCATGGGTGTTTCAAACGTCATGCTGCCCCGCCACATGGTGGCGACCCAATTGAATATCTTCACTCCTGTGGGTATCGATATCAACATAGTGGAGTACATAAAGAACAGTTCTCCAGCAAGCGGCATACCAACGGTATACATATGGTGCGCCCACACAATAAACGACAAGAACGCAATAGCAGCAACAGCAAAAACCATTGAAGAGTAACCGAACAGAGGCTTTCTTGAGAACGTAGGTATAACCTGCGAGATAACCCCAAACGCAGGCAAAATTAGAATATAAACTTCCGGATGACCAAAGAACCAGAAAATATGCTGGAACATAACGGGGTCTCCGCCACCAGCCGCATCAAAAAATTGGGTTCCAAAATGACGATCCGTTAGCAACATTGTAATTGCGCCAGCGAGAACTGGGATCGAGGTTACTAACAAGAATGCAGTGATCAGCCATGTCCATACAAACATGGGCATTTTCATCAGATGCATACCTGGAGCACGCATATTTAAAATAGTGGCAATAATATTGATTGAACCCATGATCGAGGAAATACCCATCATGTGCATGGCGAGGATTGCCATGTCCATTCCCATTCCAGTTTGAATGGAAAGAGGTGGATACATTGTCCAACCACCGGCAGGAGCGCCGCCGGGTGAGAATAATGACCCGATTAGCAATGTGAATGCCGGCGGTAACAGCCAGAAACTCCAGTTGTTCAGACGTGGAAGCGCCATATCCGGGGCACCAATCATCATTGGAATCTGCCAGTTCGCCAAACCCACAAATACCGGCATGGCGGCACCAAAAATCATGATCAATGCATGATTTGTTGTCATCTGATTGAAGAAATGGGGCGTTACCAACTGCAGCCCGGGCATGAATAATTCCGCACGAACAATAAGCGCCATTAGGCCGCCGATAATAAACATGCAAAACGAAAACCATAAATACATTGTTCCTATGTCTTTATGATTTGTAGAGAACAACCAACGCCCGATTCCGCTCGGATGGTGGTCATGATGATCGTCGTGGTGATCCGCTGTTGTGGCAGTCATTTTATTCACCCTAAAAATATATGAAATAAATACTTAAAAATTTGTCAAATTCATCAAAGATACATGAACAGCGGATTAACCCTGTTTCTGTTTTTGAACCCACGCTTCGAATTCTTCTTCAGTCACGGCATCTACTACAATCGGCATATAGCCATGATCTTTACCGCACAATTCCGCACATTGACCGCGATAGCGACCAGGCTTGTCAATTTTCGTCCAAATTTCATTAATAAAACCGGGGATTGCATCTTTTTTCGCACCCAACTCAGGTACCCACCAAGCATGAATTACGTCGTTGGCTGTAATCAAGAGACGAATCTTTTTGTTGATTGGAAGTACGACATGATTGTTAACTTCCAGCAGGTAGTTCTCGCCCTTTTCTTGTTTATTTTCGATTTGTGCCCGAGGCGTAGAAATGGAACTAAACATCTCCACATCATGATCCATATAGTCATAATGCCATTTCCATTGGTAACCTGTGATTTTGACCGTCATATCCGAATTGGTTGTGTCCTCCATTCGAATAAGCGCTTCGGTAGACGGAATAGCCATCGTAACCAAAATGATAATTGGAATTACCGTCCAAATGATCTCTGCATTAGTACTGTGACTAAACTTCGCAGCCACAGATCCCTTGCTCTTGCGGTGTGCATAGATGGAATAGAACATCACTCCAAATACGACTACAAAGATTGCAATACAGATGTACAGAATCAGCATATGTAGATCGTACTCAATATGAGCGATCTCAGTCACCGGTGTTTTAAAATTCAACCCATATTCAGCGTAGGCCGGGCTGGCAATTAGCGCACCAAACAACAATGCGGTATATGCCAGAATAACACCGGATATTCTGGACGCGTTGAAAGATCTAACTAACTTCATTTTCAGGGATCTCCTGTAAACTCAAAAACCATAATGAAGAGCGAATTATGAGTTAAATACGCTTCTTACATAAACTAAAAAATACTAAAATGTCTGTTCGATTTGCCGTCGAAATCCGATGGCTTGAGTTGAATCCTAAAGCCATCGACCTAAACTCAAATTTAGATCGATATATCGATACCATATCAACAGACGTACATCACTATTATGGATCACCGTGATTATGCGGATAATGCCGTCTACACAATCGAAGCAATCTACAATTTTACCGCTATTTACAAACCTTTAATATATAATTTAATGCCACGTATTCATCTCAATAGAGAACAATAATCAGCAACATTCTAATAACACCTGTGTGCTAGCCAACATCAAAAAAGGCTGGAATCTAATGGCTCGAATCCTACACCAGCCCATGCTTTGCTGCAAGGTTGAAAAAGCTTACAAAGACGCATTTAACAAACTAAATGGGATGCGATATCGACGTGGGCTAAAATTCCAAATAGCACTACTTCCCATAGGCGGTCAGAAGTTCAATATTTAGATGCTGCGCCAGAACTTTCGAGTTTACGCTCTCTAAAAAGGGGAAAACTCCAAGTTTTGGACTTTTCATTTCACGCTCCAATGTGCGGATATTTTCATTCGACATTGTGAATTCTGGTGACATGTGATTACCAATCCACCCGACTACCTTACAACCCGAAGACAAAATTGCACGCTCTGTTAACAGTGCATGATTCAAGCATCCAAGCCGCAAACCAACCACTATAATTACCGGTAGCAATAAATCCTGAGCAAGATTTTCAACCGTATAGTCCTGATTCAGGGGGACAAGCCAACCTCCGACACCTTCAACCACGGTGTAATGATCACCCTTCGAGAGCTGATAAAAAGCATCTAATATAGGCCCACTATCAATAGTTACTCCAGAAATTTCAGCCGCTAAGTGTGGTGCTATTGGTGGTTCGAAAGCATATGGGTTTACCAAGCAGTAAGCTGCTTTCCTGCTAGCTGAGTCCTGCAATTGCATCGCATCGCTGTTGCGCAAACCTTCTTTTGTGTTGACGCAACCACTGGCCACCGGCTTCATTGCAACGGTTTGAAATCCAGCATCAGCCAATCCAATTAACAAGGCTGAGGATACTTCCGTCTTGCCAATCTCTGTATCTGTACCTGTCACAAAGAAACCATTCATCAACTACAACTCCACGTAAATTTCTAAACAACTATCCTCGACCTGGGCTGAAGTGCACCTTAACTTGGTTGTCATGCGCTTTATCAGCCTGTCCATAGATAATTTCCCAGGTAGATGGCAATAAACCATCCACATCTCGAAAGTCTTCATAAGCATTCAACATGGCTTTTAACTTAGTCCTTCCGGTTAGTCCGCGATGGCGCGCTGTACTTGCGTTTACAACACCGAGAGTTCTTAGGTCGGTCAGTAAGGTCATGACATTTTCATAGGTCATATTAATTCGATCCACATCAAGGACCGGGTCTTTCAATCCGTTTAATAGCATACTGTCGCCGAGATGATGCATATCGGCAAATTCATGCACATGTTGATGGTTGTCTACCGCCGCCCATGCCGCCCTTAATTCCATTAAGGTATCCTGTCCTACACTTGAAAACATCCAACGACCACCGGGCTTCAGCAATCTTGCCACCTCATGAAAGACCCGATTATAGTCACACCACTGAATTGCAAGATTGCTAATAATTAAATCAAACGACTCTTTTTCAAATGGCAATCTTTGCGCGTCAGCACAAATACTGCTAAATGAGTGCTGAAGACAATGCCGTGACATCGAAAAGGAACAATCTACGCCAAACGTTATCATTTTCGGTGCCTGCAACTTCAACTTTCTCGATAGGTACCCTGTGCCACAACCCAAATCAAGTACGAACGCTCCATCCGTTTTGATAGTGGCGCAACGATCTAACAATTCGTCGCCAACGTGTCGCTGCAAAACAGCTGCTTCATCATAACGTTGCGCCGCCCTGTCAAAAGAGCTTCTCGACCAGTGTTGATCAAGGCCATTCATATTAGTCATTATTACAACTCAAGATCTAAAACGATGGATAATTCTTCGACCAAACTTTTAATTTGCTCAAAGCTATGCGCAGCGCTCAAAGTAAGTCTGAGACGCGCACTGCCCGCAGGTACTGTAGGCGGACGTATGGCAGTCAGTAGATACCCGCGTCGGCGAAGCTCATTAGATATTCTCAACGCTCGTGCAGAGTCCTTTACAACTATTGGTTGAATCGGCGTATCAGACTCCACTATAGGCAAGTTCCTGCACTTAGCTAACGCCTTGAATTGATTAATATTGTTGAATAGGGTTTGCAATCGAGCGGGTTCGGTTTCTAATAATTCAATCGACTTTAAGGTAGCTGCAGCCATACTAGGGGGTATAGACGTGGTGTAAATATAGGGTCTGGCAAACTGAATTAACGCCTGAATAAGCAATTGAGGCCCCGCTACAAAAGCTCCATAAACACCCAGCGCCTTACCCAAGGTACCGACGATAATTACATTATCACGCAGCTTTTCATGGGCCCGTATCCCACGTCCTTCGCCGAGGATACCAAAGCCATGAGCATCGTCGAGCAACAATGGCACATCATAGTGTTCCGAAAGCGATTGCAACCCAGATACATCAGCTAAATCCCCATCCATACTGAATACACTGTCGGAAACGAGCAAATCAGCACCGCCCTTGAGGCCGACCAATCTCGACTCAGCATCCGCTAAATCCTTATGTCGATATCGTAACAACTTGCCGCGGCTCAAAATTGCACCATCTATTAATGATGCATGGTTTAGTTTATCGGCAACCACTGCACCTCTACGCCCTACTAGCGTTGAAATAACCGCTAAATTAGCCATATAGCCACTGGAGAATACCAGTGCGGATTCCGCGTGGGTAAATTCTGCCAACTTTAGCTCTAACGCTCTATGCACATCCTGATGCCCAGTGACCAGATGAGAGGCGCCTGAGCCAACTCCCATAGTTTCGGTGGCAAAAGACACGGACTCCTTGAGCTTAGGGTGATGAGCTAATCCGAGGTAGTCATTGGAGCTAAAGTTAATTAGTCTGTCACCCGCAACCTCTATTTGTTCAAACCGAGCCGAATCGACTACAAGTCGCTGACGAAACAGATTTACAGATTGCTGAGCATCAATACGATCAGCGAGTTGATCTAGGTACCTCACGCGTTAATTGGCCGCGATACACCCCAACCTTGCCATCAATTCCCGATCGGCGTCCGCCTCATTGTTTTCAGTGGTTAGTAACTTTTCACCGTAAAAAATTGAATTTGCACCCGCCAAGAAACAAAGCGCTTGCGTTGCATCATCGAACTCACTTCTCCCTGCAGACAAACGTATTCGGGATGCCGGCATTAAAATTCGAGCAACCGCAATTATTTTAACAAAGTCTATAGCATCAACGGGTTCACAGTTTTCCATTGGTGTTCCAGGCACAGGCACCAGTTGATTGATCGGCACACTTTCTGGCGCTGGAGAAAGATTGGCTAATGTAACTAGCATTTGCAATCGGTCATCATTACTTTCCCCCATACCAACAATACCGCCACAACATACTGAGATACCCGCTTGGCGAACCGTATCTAACGTGTCCAATCGATCCTGGAATTTGCGTGTAGTAATCACTTCAGGATAATAAGATTCTGAAGTATCAATATTATGATTATAATAATCCAGCCCCGCATCCTTAAGTTCTGCAGCTTGCTCTGGTTCGAGCATCCCAAGGGTTGCACAAGTCTCAAGCCCTAGGGCTTTTACACCTTGCACCATCTCCGCTACCGCAGCTAATTGCTTTCCCTTGGGATTTCTCCACGCGGCTCCCATGCAAAACCTTGTAGCACCATTCGCTTTAGCAACTTTCGCCGCATCTAGCACAGTTTCGATATCCAATAATCGCTCAACTTTTAAACCAGTTTTAAAACGCGCACTCTGAGGACAATAACCGCAATCCTCTGGGCATGCTCCAGTTTTAATATTTAATAACGTACTAAGCTGGATTTCATTTGGGTTAAAGTTTTCCCTGTGAACCTGTTGCGCCTGAAATAATAGATCCGCAAAAGGTTTTTCATAAAGGCTAACAGCTAAATTAAGGTCCCACTGGATGGAATCGACAGTATTTTGTCGAACAGACACCGAAGAGGATTGCAGGTTATTATTCACAGATATTACGCCAAGTTATGCTAAGTTCCCTAATTGTAGTTTGCACAAAGGATTAGTCAAGGATGAAATTACGAGAACTTAACAAGCGATTAATAAGTTGGCAGAAATGGTTATTACTACGGTCATGCATACTGTGCGGCAGCGCCATCGAGTCAAATACCGAAATTTGTCCAGCATGCGAAAAAACCTTTAAGCCAATCGATGCAGCTTGCTCAATATGCGGCTCGCCGGCTAAAAACAGCAAAGAATGCGGGCGATGTCAGAAAGATCCTCCAATGTTCTCGCAAACAATAGCCATATTCGAATACTCAGGAGCCATTAAAACACTGATTCATCGAATGAAATATCACCAAGATAATTTTGCTCTACACACTGCGGCGAACTTATTTGTGCACAAATTGCAACAACATAAATGTTTTGCGATTCCAAATCTAATCATTCCGGTGCCAATCCACACAACTCGACTAGTCCATCGAGGCTTTAATCAATCGGCAGAAATCACCAAAGTTGTTGCCAATGAACTGCAGTGTCCGCAAACTCCCCACATGATCACGAAAACTAAGCACACATCATCCCAACAGTCATTGCCGTTAGGCAAACGCAAGTCTAACGTTCGCGGAGCGTTCTCCACTACCATGAGGCTAGACGGGCAATCAATTGCAATATTAGACGATGTTATGACTTCCGGCGAAACCCTTCGGGAACTTTCTCGCGTCGCAATTAAAGCTGGCGCAAGAAAAGTAGTGTGCTGGGTAATCGCCAGAGCATGACAGCCAACAATCTACATACGCAACGAGCAAATTCATTCGACGATCCAAGTCGATGGCGTTCCTTATTTTATTTCAACATCTACCGTCTGGTTTTCGCGTCAGTGGTTGTAGCACTGTCTATTTATACTAATGGAGAGACTCGCATTTACAGGTTTCCTGATCTGTTTCTAGCGACCGGCATGATCATGATGGTTATGACTCTATTTAATTTTCTAGCTATCCATCAATCCAAACCGCAAATTAAAACCCAAATACACCTGCAAGCAACCTTTGATCTTATATTTATTACTATTTTCGCCTATAGCAGTAGTGGCTTCGAAAGTGGCTACAGTATTCTTATGGTGGTCTCAATTGCAAGTATTAGTCTACTTGAAACACAACGGACTGCTCTAGCATATGCCGCGTTTGGCACTCTATTGGTGCTAGGAGAGTCTGTTCTATCCACTTTGCACGGACTCAGTATGGGGCTAACACTTCAAGGTCCCGCATTTTTTGGTACGGTATTATTCACAACAGCGATCATGGTCACCTTGCTCGCAGGTCGGGTACGCACCAGTGAAGCACTCGCGTCTCGCCGAGGCGCAAAACTGGCTAGTATGGATATAATTAATCATCAGGTTGTCGAACTCATTCCCACCGGAGTGATGGCTGTCGATAAAAAAAATAAAATCCTTATTTGTAATATGCGAGCGCGATCACTACTATCACTCGACGTCAATCCCGAGGGGCAATCCATTCAGTTGATCGCCCCTGAAATTGATAAGTACTTGAAAAATAAACCAGCGGCCCCCTATAACAGTAGCCAACTTGGGATTGAAATTGGCAGCATTACAATGCACCCCAGCCGCCAACGATTTGGCGATATTAGCCTCATTTTTCTGGAGGACCTATCCAACGAACAAGAGCAAGCAAGACAATTGCGTCTAACTGCTATGGGGAGACTTGCCTCCAGTATAGCCCACGACATTCGTAACCCATTAAGTGCTATTTACCAATCGGCCCAACTTCTCGCCGAATTGGACACACTCGGGGCTGAGGATAAAGATCTCATTAGTATTATTACAACTCAGAGTGAACGTATTGAGCATACTGTCGAATCGGTGTTAATGATAGGACGAGGCGATTTAGGAAATCGGGAAAAAATCAATTTACACCACTGGCTGAAAAATTTTCTGTTTGATTTTTGTCAAATAGAAGCGATAAGTTTTGACCAAATGGAAATTACAGGAAGTGCAAATGCAGCACTAATGGATCCCAATCACCTGGAGCAGATACTGACAAACCTCACCCAGAATGCGCTTGCTCATACAGAACCAAACCGAAAGCCAAGTGTTACTATTAACATCGCAAATAATGTGGTTGACAACAGGCCCTATATCGACATTATTGATTATGGGAAACCTATTAATGAAGCGAGTCGCAAGAAATTATTTGAACCTTTTTTTACAACCCGAAGCCGGGGAACGGGATTGGGATTATACATTAGTAGAGAGTTATGCGAAGCTAACCATGCGATGCTTCACTATCAACAGAGTAGTACGCAGAAATGTTTTCGAGTTACGTTCCAACTAGCAGAATAAGGTATGAAAAAACAGGTTTTAATCGTTGATGATGAGCCAGATTTACGTAGTCTGTTATCAATTACTATGTCACGGATGAACCTCAAATGTTTTGAGGCTGAGAACATTGAACGCGCAAAGAAACTACTTCTTTCACAGAAGTTTGACCTTTGCTTGACGGATATGCGTCTTCCCGATGGTGATGGACTCGACCTTGTTGACCATATACAACAGCATTACGCTGATCTGCCAGTAGCGGTTATTACGGCTTACGGCAATGTTGAGACCGCTGTCAGGGCACTTAGGTTCGGCGCATTCGATTTTATCGCCAAGCCAGTAAAATTAGAAACACTAAGGAAAATTGCAGAAGCGGCGCTAAATATTCCGAAACTTGGCGCACAACCCAGCGTTGTACCGATGGCCGAAAAGCTTTTAGGAAACTCTGCAAGTATGCAGTCGCTACGAGAGATGATCAGCAAAGTTGCGCGAAGTCAGTCACCCGTTTACATACAAGGAAGCACTGGAACAGGAAAAGAGTTAGTTGCTCGTTTGATACACGAACTTAGCGGACGAAAAGAAGCACCTTGGGTTCCGGTAAATTGTGGTGCAATTCCTTCAGAACTCATGGAAAGCGAGTTTTTCGGTCACAAGAAAGGCAGCTTCACTGGAGCCCACCAAGATACGGCTGGTTTATTCGAAGTTGCATCCGGAGGAACACTATTCCTCGACGAGATAGCAGAGCTACCAATGTCGATGCAGGTAAAACTTTTACGTTCAATACAGGAGCGTAAAATAAAACCCGTTGGCAGCACCAAAGAATTCCCAGTCGATGTGCGAATTTTATGCGCGACCCATACCAACCTCCTAGAAAGAGTTCGAGCCGGAAAATTTCGAAACGATTTATTTTACCGTTTGAATGTTATTGAATTGAATGTACCAGACCTTAATAATCGCCGAGAAGATATTCCACTGCTAACGGACAAAATTCTCACGCAACTTAACAACAATTCAAATCAAGAAGAAAAAAGTCTGGCCCCGGGTAGTCTCGAAATATTGTATCGCCACAATTATCTGGGAAACATTCGCGAGCTAGAAAATATTCTTGAACGTGCATTCACTCTCTGCGACAGAAATATAATCAAGCCCGAAGACATTATTTTGCAGGATAGTTTTCCGTTAGCTGATCAAGCAAAAAATTATGAGCCAGGGAGCGTCCCACTAGACGATCACTTGGCAGAAATCGAGAGAGTCGCTTTAATCGAGGCTATTGAAAAGTCCAACGGAAATAAAACTGCAGCAGCTACTTTACTTGGCATGAGTTTTAGATCTATGCGATACAAGCTCAAAAAATACAAACTGTAAAACTAAAGACTCAGCTTTGTGCTAACTTCGTAGTTTACGATTGTAAGTAACAAAATTACGGTCTTGCTCCATAGCACTGCAGAACCAGATTGGCAAAACTGAAACTAGCTCTTAGAAAGTTTAGCTAATGCAAATACTCGGACTCAGCCAGCAACAGAGACAGGCTAGTAAATCAGCCAATAATAACCGAAGTAATCCTGTATGTTGCATTGTGCTTTCGATAGGTGATTTACGGATTACATAACTGATCAATATCGCAATTGACTTCATAAAATAGAAATAGCAACCGTTAATGTTATTTTGGCCAATACTTCTCAGCAATATTCGTACTATCAGTAGTCCACTGAATCATTGAGCCGCTGACCGTAGCTGTAAAACGAATATTACCGCCGGAAGCGTTGCCCAGACCAGCATCATTATTAAATACTACTGTAACTCGGGATGAAGCCCCTTCTTTTGATACATCAACTGAGTTTACGTAATTGCCAGCATGACTATTTGGGTCGATCGCCACATAATTTAGTGATGCTAAAGTCGATGGTGTAGATCCGTGTCGACTAGTATAAATAGCTACCGCTGTTCTTATCGATTCCGATGCAGTTTGTGCCTCATGTACACGACTACGAATAACATAATCTCGGTAAGACGGCATAGCTACGGCAGCAAGAATTGCCACAACACCAACAACGATAAGAAGTTCAACTAGCGTAAAACCGCTCTGATCATTCTTCGGATTATTCACTCAAGTCTCTCCCTTGGCATAGCTTAAGAATTTCTCAGCGAAATTCACATAATAATCAACGCGCATATATGGCTAAAAATCCATTTATTACAATAAATTATTAATCAACTTCGCGCGCAAGACGTCCAATTCGCTATTTGTAGTCGCATTTTTAATGCCTAACCATCTTGCCAGACGATTGGCAGAAATTGCACGACTAGATTGATTCTCTGTATTACGATAAAACTGATCAATGAATCTAACACCCGCTAACGGGTATCCCATACTACCAAAGTAAGCAGCACCGTATAAAATGAGTTGCGCGGAATTATTCAATGATTGAGCCCTTGTAAACTCCGCAACAGACTCAACAAGTCTATTATTTTGCAGATAGTTTTCAGCAGATAGAACGTGAAATTCAGATTTCCATATAGGCTTTCGCCCTATCCATTGGTTTCTATGGACGGCACTTAAAAGCAATAGAACATCATTCACTGTTAACCCAGGACAGACGTTTTGCCTATATCTAACAATTCGTTCTAATGTTTTATAAAGCAATAAGAAATCCACTTGTTCGAACTGTAAAGTCTTTTGATAACGTCGAATATGATCATCATTAGACTCATTTTTTTGGCATATCGCTGTGAACAAAGCGGACTCTAACATAGCGTCGTTCGAGAATTGCGTAGTGGCTGACTCAAGAACCACAATAGCTTCTTGAGTAAGCTCACTCTCCATTAGATGATAGGCATAATAGGCTATAGCCCTGGGGGAGAGTGGGTTATATTGAGCCCAAGTTGCTGCCAGTCTTTCAGTGTCTCCCCACAAGCTAGCCCTCGAATAAGTTGAGAGCGCCAAAATTAATAGCACAAGAAAATAGATTACACCACGTTTTAAATTTTGTGTCGAAAATCGATCCCAAATCCACATCACCATCGGCAAACCAATAAATATGGATGGTAAATAATTTCGGTGCTCAAAAGCGAGTTCAAGAGGAAGAATTGTTGACTCAAGCAAATGACCACTCAGAAAGAAGAATACAAGAATCGTTAGCGCTGGGCTGCGATCTCGAACAAACCAAGCCACACTGCATAATATGAACAGTCCACAAAGAGAAAATAGTGTCGAAATCGGATTTAATAATCCAACAGAAACCTGTATGTGATCATAAAACAGGCCGGCAGTTAAACTTCTCGGTACGACAAGCAATCCAATATAATCAACAACAATTCGCGCTTCTGTCAGCACACGAAGGTAAGGGGAAACCCCTCTAATCTGGTTATAACTATGAAGACTGGTTACTACTTCATTCAAGATCAGCGCAACTAGAATTAAAGTTGGAAAGAGTAAGAAAACTCGAACCCATAACCGTAACCTAGTGCATGTTTGGTGGCTTAACCTGTAATTGAATTTTGCAAAAGCAAACCGTTCCAAAATAAATATCATTAAAGGCAGTAGCAGTCCGATTTCTTTTGCCAGAGTCGATATCAGCGTAAACAGAATGACTGCCGCAGACATAAGGTAAAAACCACCCGCAGGGTTCCTGCCATTTAGCCGGTTTCTGCCTGCGCAGTAAAATAGTAAACCACACAAGCAAAACGTCGTGCTTAGTAGGGTCATTCTCTGAATGGCATAAAGTGTTGTCGATACAAAAAGAGGATGCATCAACCAAACTGCAGATGCCAGCATAGAAATAATTCTGGACGATGTCCTAGATTTCCCCCAGAAACGAAGGATATTCATGAACAACAAATACAACAAACTCCCATTAAAAAGATGTAATGCCGTATTTGTCTTTTTCAGCACAGACGCATCAGCCGGCCAATTTGTCGCATCCCATAAAATTGACGCCAAACTAAGTGGTCGTCCTAATGGTCCTGAATTGCCTCCAAAAATAAATGCAACAGCACTGTCAAATCCATTTATTCCTCCATTTTCAGAGAGTTTCGCTAAGTGAGGAAAATCATCCAGCAAGAAAGGACCACCAAAGCCCACTGAATAGATACACCAGGTAGCAACTAAAATTAAAGGATATAAGATTCTTATTAGGAAGCCTTTTCTACCAAGTAAAAACATCAGTTAAAATTTGTCTCTACACCTATCTGTTGTTCTACTTTACGGATATCCTTGTTAAGTTGTCCAAAGCGATTTATCCGATGTAGCATCGGCAAGTAATGTTTAGCGGAATCAAAATCACCAACATACAAATCCAAATAAATCATATTTAACACGACGGTCGGATTACGAGGTTGCAACTCGATGCAGCGCACCACTAAAGATCGGGCGAGACTTAAGTCTTTAAGAACATTCAATGCATAGTCACCGTATGCAGTGAGTAAGTAAACATTTTTCGGATGTGATCGTGCCGCAATTTCGTAGATACCATGTAGTTCTTTGTTATCCAAGTGACATTTTTCTGATTTTGCACATCGATTCAAATCCGTAAGTGCCACAATATTAACGCTAGGAAAATGATCGGAAACGACTTTACGCTTCATGCTATTCCACCAGTTTTGATCAACCAATTTTCCAAACCCTGAACTACCTATAATCAATGCACTCTCTGGAAGAATTATTGAATCGGACATACTTGTCGCATGCTCAAGAACGATCTCTGCGTTCGTCCAATTATCATCGTTAGGTGACCTTTGTAGAAGATTTGCGCCTAATCGATATTGAGATAAAAGTGATTGCGGATTCTCTTGAGCACTTACTGCAGTCAGTACATCGGTATTAGACCATGTCACTGAGCGTAAATAGGTTAAGGCGCTATTTACGCCAAAAATAAACAAAAAAATCAGGGGTATATATTGCCCAATGAAAATACGACGCGCGTAGTAATCTATGCTTACAAAAAAAGCTAAAAGCAAACCCAATGATGGGATGTAGTTACGGTGTTCATAAACTAGCTCTAGGTCAAAAATCGTCGCGGTGATTACGTGGCCGGCGTAGAACCAAAAGATCCCTAAGGTACAAAGTGGATTTTTTCTTCGGCTGAATATAGCAATTGCTAGTAATATTATGTGAAAAAGCAACGCAAACGATGTTGAGACTGGAGAAAAAAAGCTTCGCGAAATAACATAATCATCATGATGCAATGTCAATTCGCTCAAACGTGGTGCGACAATCCAAGTGACATAATCAAGTAGTACTCTTGTTTCGGTAAGTAATCTTTCAAAAACATTAAAATCCCTGCGGGAAAAATCAACTTGAAAGTTGTGAACAACCCAAATGAGCCCGACTAGACTGGGCATAACCAAAATAAATAAAAACCACGATAAAATACGCGTATCCAGTTGATTATTTGTTTTAAATTTAAAAACTACTAACTCGACTAACAAAATATAAACGGGTAATAACACACCCGTTTCTTTAGTCAAAGCCGCTAAAACTAAACAAATAAGCGGAACCGTCCAAATAAGAAAAGCATTCGAGCCAAGAGTCAACATACGGACACGTCCATATAGATAGAACAGTAAACCCAACAAAACGAACGTGCCAGATAAACTTGTCATTCTTTGAACGATATACAAAACTGACGTCAGATTGATTGGAGATACAATCCAAACAGAAATTACAAAAAATATGACAATTTCTAAGCGTCGCGTTTCGTTAAACCCAGTTATCGTTAGGGATTTGGAAAGTAAAATACCGATCAGAAATAGTAAAACTCCATTCAAAAGATGAATTGCAATATTCGTATACTGCATAGGAGCGGTTTGCAAACCAGTTGTCGATACATTGACCGAAAATGCCAACATACTTATGGGCCGCTTTAAAGGGCCGGTATCAGTCGAGAATGCGGCTCGAGTTACGTCTTCTAGTGAAAACTCCTGAACAGCAAGTTTAGAGTTATTTTGAATGGTGGCAACATCATCAAGTAAAAAATCGCCTCCAACACCGTGACTATAAACCCATCCAGAAATAAGTAATACTAAAGCCGAAGCAAAATAAAGCGCGCGATTTGGGAATTGCATTTAGTTGATGATGATAACTCAGCAATAGTAGTCTGTTATCGACAGACTGAGGGTAGGTATTGAGCATCAATGGTGGGTGCCTTGCACTGATAACGAACTATTCCTTGACCAGAAATGATAGCTGATAAACGAATTTGATGGCCCGAGATCACTATATTCGCATTATGACCAAACGTTGCCTGAATATTAGATGGTGTGCCGTTAATATCAACCTCTGTGATATAGTTGCCCACTATTGTTGCAGGAGCAGTTAAACCAGCCACTGAATTATTTGCCGGGTAGCTACCGGTTTGGTTGTAGTATTCTCCTGCGGTAGTCTTCATAGCAGCCATCAGACTTAGAGATTCTGAAACTTGCGCTCTTACAAGGTATGCCGAATACTGTGAGATCGCGAGACTTAGCATTATCCCAATTATTGCAACCACGATCATAAGTTCGATAAGGGTGAAGCCACTCTGCGCCCTTTTAACCTGATCTATTTTTATTTTGTGCAGACCGTCGTAATTGCAACATCTATCCGTATCTGCAGTTGGTAATCTATTAGCGCGCACAAACGTGTCTCCGTTCATCATTCATCTCATGTTCCCTCCAAACACCTCGGCTAAAAATTATTCATCCCAATAATTGAGTAGGGTCAATAGGACAGCAACTCAACGTTTTGATAAGCAGAAAATATGCTAGGCCTCCGCAAATCATTACAAACAAGGATAGAGAATAATTTCTCGAAAACAAAACAGATTGATAAATTGCGGCTACGAAGAGAACTCCGTTGGCCACAATGTATCTTAATAATCAAACTATAATTTTAGCGACAATTCTGCGGTAAGTATTGATCTGCTACCCCACCGTCCGCTGCTGCCTCACACTTCCATTTAATTGATCCTGTATTGGTTGTATCTGGAACCAACGTAAGCTGATCACCACTTATCGTTGTATTTACGTCATTTCCATAAGTAATTGTAATTGTGCCTTGAGCAGTTCCTCCAGTTGCACTAACTTCAACGGAAGAGACATAGTTACCCGCTATGTCTGTTGACTCCGCAAGACCAGCTGCTGAGTTATTTCCTGGTTGGCGCCCTGTATTTTGATAAAATTCCGAAACAGATGCCTTCGCGCCGCTGGCCAGGCTTAACCCTTCCGACACTTGCGCCCGTATGGTGTAATCCTGATACGCTGGAATAGCGATTGCAGCCAAAATACCAATAATGGCTACTACAATCATCAGTTCGATGAGGGTAAAACCTTGTTGGCGGGTCTGTCTTATTTGATTTTTCATTAAAAACTCCTTGGATATATTAAGTAATAGTAAAATAACAACAACTGTTTGACGATTCTGTCCGATCACTTGCCGGCTATTCGCTCCCGTCGCACCCTTAAATTTCTGGTTACTACTTAACTACACAAGCAACTAACATGCCAAGAGCAAAAAAGTTTAGATCTTTTCCGTATGCTGCGCTGATATCTCCGTATTTATAGGTAAGTGGCGAGTAAAGACTATTAAGTCGATCACCAACAAGCTACTTTTCAAATACTAAATTGGTTATCGGAAACAATAAACCGACCGGAAGCGCCACTTTTTGTCACATTTACTGGCAAAAATTGTTACCTTTGACTTTATGCGTCGCACGCGAGTAAAGACCACTTTGACTGCAAAACTAATTCTTAAATCCAGTATGCTAATATCTACACGCGCATTTATGCTTCTAATTTGGATTAATCACCGCTATTTACAAAAATCAAATGAATACTCTGCCGTCAAAACCGACTGCTGATACGCTCAGCATTATCTTGCCCGCACTCAATGAAGAAAAGGGTCTGAGTGAACTCCTTCCTTCGCTGCTGAAATTTTATAAAGACGCAGAAATTATAGTAGTAGATAGTGGATCAACTGATTCCACGACCCAGATAGCGAAAGATAATGGGGTAAAGATAGTTGCCATGCCATATGCATATGGCAATGGAGCCGCTATTAAATCCGGGATTCGAGCGGCCAGCGGCGAATTACTAATACTAATGGATGCCGATGGCCAGCATAAGGTCGAAGACATTTCAAAGCTGCTTCAGAGGATAGATCAAGGTTACGATATGGCCGTTGGTGCCCGACATTCTTCCACCCAGGCAACCTTTGGGCGCCGGATTGCAAATACAATTTACAATCGATTCGCCAGTTGGATGACAAATCGTAAAATTGAGGATCTAACCTCTGGTATGAGAGCAGTTAAAAGCCGATACGCGAGAGAATTTCTACATTTATATCCTAATGGTTTTTCCTACCCGACAACAATAACAATGGCATTTTTCCGCAGCGGCTTGAGCGTTTCTTATGTTCCTATAAAAGCAGGAGTACGCAAAGGCAGCAGTCATATTAATCCATTGCGAGACGGTATCAGGTTTCTCCTTATTATTTTTAAAATTGGAACGTTATACTCTCCACTAAAAGTTTTCATGCCGCTAAGCCTTATTCACTTTCTCGCTGCGCTGGGCTACTACGGTTACACTTTTATTACCATGCATAGATTAACCAACATGAGTGTCATCTTATTTTCGATTAGCAGTCTAATCTTCCTAATGGGCTTACTTTCCGAGCAGATAACGAATCTTTATTACGCAATTCACCAGCAAGACCGTTAGGAGTCCTGCGGAGAGTGAAAGTATTAATAGATATTTCGCATCCGGCTCATGCCCATTTTTTTCGACACTCGATAGAAGCACTAAAGAAAAACAATCACCAAGTTCTCATAACAAGTAGGGATAAAGATGTTGCCCATGCCATACTTGATGGTTGCGGCTTAGAATATATTTCGTTAGTTAAGCCTGCAAGCGGTGGCTTTCTTGATTTCGGTAGAGAACTAATCCAACGCGACATAGCAATGATAAAACTGGTCCGTAAATTCAAACCAGATGTGCTTGCCGCAATTGGCGGGACATTTATTGCCCATAGCGGTTTTGTGACACGCACACCAAGTCTGGTTTTCTACGATACTGAATTCGCAAAATTACAAAATAAAATCACCTACCCTTTCGCCAGTCACGTAATTGTTCCAGATTGCTATTATGGCAAGGTACCGGAGAAGAAATGTACACGATATTCGGGCTATCATGAACTTGCATACCTTCATCCCAAATATTTTTCACCCAATTATGAGGTCGCCGTAAAAAATGGATTAGATCTCTCACGGGATAATTTTCTGATACGCATTGTTTCGTGGAATGCAAACCACGATATTGGTGAATCACACTGGAATAAGCAAACCATTAGTGTACTAGTGAAACATCTAGAATCGCTCGGTAACGTTATCATCTCATCAGAAGCCAAACTACCAGAACATCTAGAAAAACTAGTTTATGCAGGAGACACAGACAAATTGCATCATGTGCTTGCTTTCTGTCGCATGTACATAGGAGAAAGCGCCACAGTCGCCTCTGAAGCAGCAGTACTTGGCATTCCGGCAATTTATGCATCGCTATCCGATCGCGGTTACACTACCGAACAACAAACAAAATATCAGCTTGTCGATCATGTGCGATCCGTCGATTGGCATCCACTCAAAAACAGCATAGACCACATGTTAGACACGCCAAAGGCGCAGTGGGATAGACGACGTAAACAATTGCTCAACGAGAGCATCGATGTTAGCCAATTCATCTACGACAGCATTATAAATAAACGCCCATCCCCTACTACGACGGTGAAAAAGTAATGTGTGGTATTGCCGGATGGTTTGACTATTCCGGAATAAAGTCGACAGAAAACCCGAATTCTGTTTTAAAAAAGATGGGACAACAAATTGCCCACCGAGGTCCAGACGGCGAAGGTATTTGGCATAATGAGAACGCGGCGTTTGTGCACCGTAGATTGGCAATCATTGATATTCACGGGGGCCAGCAACCAATGCATTCGTCCTGTGAACAAATTAGCATTACCTTCAATGGAGAAATCTACAACTATCAAGAACTGAGAAAGCAATATCCTGATTATTTGTACACAACCGCATCTGACACTGAAACGATATTAGCGCTATATCTCCAAGCCGGGGAGAAAGCCTTTGATTTTTTACGTGGGATGTTCGCTTTTGCACTCTGGGATGGCCGATCTCGACAAGGCTTTTTAGTTCGTGATCCGCAAGGAATAAAGCCGTTAGTATTTTTTCAAGAGGGGACAAAAATTATATTTGGATCAGAAGCCAAAGCACTATTCGCGCACCCAAATACAACCCCTAGTTTGAACACGACAAGTCTTCATCACTGTCTTAATTTTCGCTATATACCGGGCCAAGAAACCATGTTTTCGGGTATCAAGCAGATTCCTCCTGGTTATATGAAAATATCTCGGGGCTCCGTAAGTCACAAAAACATTACTTTTAATGGCTCAAGCAACCTGTCCCTAGCACAAACACTTGATCAATCTATCGAAGCGCATCTAGTGTCCGATGTACCTGTCGGCTTATATCTTTCTGGCGGCATTGATTCTGGTTTGGTAGCAGAAGCCGTAGGTCGTGCGAATCCGGCGACCCACACATTTACAATGTCTACAGGTGACGACCCTAACGAAGCTAAAAATGCTGCGGAAAGCGCATCTATATTTGGGCTAAAAAATACGCAATTTTTCATTTCTGATCCAGACAGGTCCTTGCTACGTAAACTCGTTTGGCATCTTGAAATGCCTAAGATCAACGCATTACAAGTATTTCTGCTTGCGCAATCGACTTCGAAACACAGAAAAGTTGCGCTAAGTGGCCTCGGAGGGGATGAATTATTTTTTGGTTATAACGCCCATGCAATTTTTTACCGTTTTCATCAATTAAGGCATTTACAATCATTCTCGATAAATTCTGCAGTTGCGAAACTTGGCGGAGCTTTAGTGGATGAGCATAGCTTTTGGACTGAAAAGCAGCGTGTTTTGCAGATTTGTTCTTCATTGGGAAATTGGCCAAAAGTTTACGGCCTGATTCGCAATGTTTGGGATACAGACGAAAATAGAAGAGTTTTGTATGGTGAACGCATGTTGGACGACGCGCCGATGAACTCATTTGATTTACTAGAGCACCTCTGGCCACAACATGATGATCCTATTCTTGCCATGAGTGAATTTGAATTGCAGCAAAAAATGGTAAATGATTTATTATGGCAGGAAGATAGAGTCAGTATGGCCCATGGCCTAGAAGTGCGAACGCCTTTTATTGATAGCGCTATCCTACAGCATGTCCGCTGCTTGTCTCGTAAAACACGTTTTCCATTCGGAAATAAAAAACATCTGTTACGTGAATTAGCGTCCTCACGATTGCCAAAAATAATTTTAAATCGCAAAAAAAGCGGCTTTCAGATCAATGCACCTGTATTTTTTCATAAGGAACTTGCCGCATTACACGACTATTACTTAAGTAAAGATATAACTGTGAAAAATGGAATTTTCAATTACAAGACTATTGAAAAATTTAAGCGTCTGCCACAGACCAAAAACTACAGATGGCATTATATGTTTCTTTACTTTGCCTTAATGACCCATGTATGGATGGAATTGCAAGAATCTCAAGATTGGACTACTCATTGATAAAATACGATGGGATTCAATTTTAAAGAGCAGACGAACAGTCTATTAACATTTGAAAGAAATGTGCCAATAAGTTCATGCAAATTTGAACATCAGAGCAACCAGATGAAGCTTCATGCGATGCTCATTTTCCGTTCTTCATAATTGGTGAACGATATGTTGTAATAGATCTACTATACTAAATAAAATTAAAATTCACTTTTGATGCACTGCGCAATAGACACGAAGGCCTAACGATGCAACAACAAAACGTACCGGCACAACAAAATTCGGGTCTAACGGGTGTTCCCAAACTTCTTGTCGACCGAAAAATAATCAATCGAAAAATCGCCGCAGAAGTCGAAAAAATTGCTGACAAAAACAATATATCTTTCTATCGGGCAGCGTTAAAGCACGAGAAAGTTAATAATGGTGTCATATTTAAGGCTGCAGCCGAAATGTACGGAATACCATTTTTCGAACTAAGCGTCCTTGATCGGAAAAACTTGCCAAAAACAAAAATTCCGTCAGAAGTATTACGCGAGAACCAAATAGCACCAATCTATGAACATTCATCTAGACTATTTGTTGCCGTAGCAGACCCAAGTGATACTGCCAGCCTGGATGCAGTGAGGTTTCATACAACGATTGCCGTTGAGCTCATCCTAACCGATCCAATTACACTAGAAAAAATAATTGAAGAAGTGTGTTCGGCTGCGGACACTTCCTTATTAGGAATGGACGACGATGCTCTTGATGATTTGGATATTACAGGCGATGAGGAGTATCAAAGTTCAATAGCGCAAGAATTATCGGAGGATATCGACACACCAATTGTGCGTTTCGTTAACAAAATGTTTCTGGACGCGATAAACAAAGGGGCATCGGATATCCACGTAGAACCCTATGAGCGAAGCCTTAGAATTCGATATAGAGTTGATGGTGTGCTGCATGAAGTACCCGCTCCGCCTGTTTCGATGACCAACCAAATAGTATCAAGAATTAAAATATTATCGCGCCTTGACATTGCCGAAAAACGTGTCCCGCAAGATGGGCGAATGAAGCTCAAGCTTTCCAAATCGAACGAAATTGATTTTCGTGTTAGCTCTTTACCCACGTTATTCGGCGAAAAAATTGTTATTCGTGTTCTAGATACAGGCGGTATTGCACTGGATCTAAAAGCACTCGGTTTCGATAACAAACAACTCGCCATATACGAGCGTGCTATACAAAGACCTTATGGAATGATTCTGGTTACTGGACCAACAGGCTCAGGAAAATCAATTTCGCTGTATTCAGCTTTGAATATGCTTAATCAGCCTCACCGAAATATTTCATCTGTTGAAGACCCGGTCGAGATCTATCTAACCGGGATAAATCAGGTAAACATCAATTCTAAGGCAAATGTTGATTTCGCTCTGGCACTTCGGGCGTTTCTGCGACAAGACCCAGATGTCATCATGGTCGGTGAGATACGTGACTTGGAAACAGCTGACATTGCCATCAAAGCATCACAGACGGGGCATCTAGTGCTTTCCACCCTACACACCAATGATGCAATTGCCACAGTAACTCGATTACTTAACATGGGGGTCGAACCATTTAATATCGGATCGTCGGTGCATCTTATCATGGCGCAGCGCCTAATTAGAAAATTATGTCCGGCTTGTAAAAAACCTGTAGACATACCGAACAAAGCCCTTCTAGCTGCTGGCTTTACCCGTGACCAAATTAAGGATGCTGAAATTTTTGCCGCTAATGGGTGTTCAAATTGCACAGATGGCTACAAAGGTCGAACAGGCATTTTTCAGTTACTCGAAATTTCCGACGAGATGGCTACCCTTATCATGCGCGGTGATCGTCAGGATGCACTCGAAAAACAAGCACAAAGGGAAGGGATTGCTAATCTCAGACAGTCCGGACTAGCGAAGGTTCTCGAGGGGATAGCCAGTCTTGAGGAAGTTGAACGCGTAACAAATACGGGGTAACTCCCGCTCGCGAAAAGAAGAAACTCCAGAACACGAGTAATTATCTGTTACAATAAAAATCAAACGGCATTAAAAATTCAATATGGCAAGAAGTTCTAGTAAAAACCTCCAGACATATTTATGGAATGGACTTGATAGTCGAAAACGGGTTATTTCGGGTGAACAGGAAGGTCCTACTCCCGCTTTTGTAAAAACACTTTTACGTCGACAAGGTATCACGGTTACTAAGGTTCGAAAGAAACCCAGACAAGGTAGTTTTTTTGCCAAGCCTGTTAAACCTAAAGATATAGCATTGGTTAGTCGACAAATAGCTACATTGATAGCGGCAGGTATTCCAATTGCCCAGTCAATAGCTGCAATTTCCAAGGGCTCGGATAATCCCCGTCTAGGTGAAATGCTCACTAAGATTAGACGTGATGTCGAAAGTGGTATGAATTTTAGCGGTGCTATTCGAAGATACCCAGGCCATTTCGATCGGCTTTATGTAAATTTAGTTTCAGTAGGAGAGGAGTCCGGCACACTAGATCACTTAATGATGAAAGTGGCTTCTTACTTGGAGCGCATTGAGGAAATCAAAGGAAAAATTAAAGCCGCCATGTTCTATCCCCTAATGGTGATCTTCGTGGCCATCACCATCATCGCGATTATGATGCTTTTTGTAATCCCAGAGTTCGAGAAACTATTTAACAGTTTCGGAGCCGGCTTACCGACCCTAACCCGATTTATGCTGGACTGCTCCAGGTGGTTTCAAGAGTATTGGTATTTTTTTATGGCATACCTTGCGATCGGTTTCATCGTTCTGCGATATATTTACAAACGTTCTGCAAAAATGCAATTTATGATGGATCGTATAATTCTCCACCTGCCGATATTTGGTCCGGTTTTACGAAAAGCAACGGTTGCACGGTTTTGCAGAACGTTGGCGACAATGTTTGGAGCTGGCGTCCCATTGGTTGACGCTTTAGGTGCAGTAGCTGGGGCAAGTGGAAATCAGGTGTACTACAATGCCACCTACCAAATTCGTCGGGATGTTAGCACAGGCAGACCACTGGAGGCCTCAATGGCTCAGACCAAACTCTTCCCATCTATGGTGTTACAAATGGTTGCCACCGGGGAAGAGACCGGGGAATTGGAATCCATGTTAAATAAAACATCCGACTATTTTGAAAATGAGGTTAACGACGCAGTGGATGCTATGAGCAGTCTTATCGAACCGATTATGATTGTTTTACTCGGTGGCATTGTTGGCACAATTGTTGTCGCTATGTATTTGCCGATATTCAAACTTGCTGCAGCTTTCTAATAAAAATAATCCTTCTAATGGGTTTATTTAACAGCTTAAATTCGTATGATTACGCTTTTTAGTTCGGTTGAGCCTTGGTTCATTATATCAATGGCGGTTATCTTCGGACTGTGCTTCGGTAGTTTTTTAAACGTCGTGATATATCGTCTTCCGATAATGATAGAACGAGCATACCAAACCAGTAACGATGCGTATGGTGAGCCATTCGATTTAACACGACCGTCCTCCGCTTGCACACATTGTAAAGCCCCAATAAATCCCTGGCACAATATACCAGTAATCGGTTTTCTACTCATTGGCGGTAAGTGTGCAGGTTGCGGAAAGCCGATTTCACTCCGTTATCCAGTAGTGGAGATTTTGGCAGCGATTATTGCGGTATTCGCTGTTATACAAGCGACCAGCAACTTTCAGTTATTCGCCATTTTGGTGTTCAGTTATGCATTGTTGGCTCTTATATTCATTGATATAGAACATTATCTTCTTCCCGATATAATCACATTACCATTACTTTGGTTAGGTTTGTTGGTAAATCTCAACAATGAATTCGTTAACTTACATGATGCCGTAATCGGCGCAACAGTCGGTTATTTATCACTATGGCTGCTGTTTCATATTTTTCGAATAGTGACAGGTAAAGAAGGATTAGGCTATGGAGACTTTAAACTTGTAGCAGCATTAGGCGCGTGGATGGGTTGGCAAACAGTGCCCTTAATTGTTCTTATAGGCTCCTGTGTTGGAGCAATAGTGGGCGGTATTTATCTTATGGTCGCCAAAAAAGGAAAGGATCATCCAATACCCTTTGGTCCTTTTTTAGCCATATCAGGATGGTTAATGATGTTCTGGGAGGAATCATTTATGAATGGTTTTTTTAATTTCTCCCGACTCTTTTAGGATGACATGTTTTATAGTCGGCCTGACCGGTGGAATAGGTTCAGGTAAAACCACAGTCTCCAATGCCTTCAAAGCGCTAGGGGTAACCATCATTGATGCTGACGAGATATCACATCAATTAACCAGAAAAAACCATCCTACCTTAAAGCTAATATCTGAAGCTTTTGGGACAGAGTATGTGCGGGATGGTCAATTAGACCGAAACAAAATGCGGAAACTCGTCTTTTCTAATCCGGCTAAGAAAATGCTATTGGAATCCATACTTCACCCACTGATTAAAGGCGAAATGGACAACAGAGCAAAAGAGTGCATAGATCCATATTGCATATTTTCTATTCCATTACTGATTGAAGGCGGCACTCCTCGAGCACGCGTTGATCGGATTTTAGTTATTGACGCCGAGGAAGAATTGCGTCGGCAGTGGATAAAAAAACGCAGTGGATTAACTGATTACGATATTGACGCCATATTCGCTTCCCAGATTTCCCAAGAACAAAGACTAGCAGTAGCTGATGACATTCTAATCAATGATAGTACGGTTGATCTATTGACGTCTAAAGTGAAACAACTCCATTCAAAATACTTACAGCTCGCTCGAAAAATTAAACAGTAAAAATTATTCGACTATGTCTACACAGAGCGTATAGCATTTAATATTTCGCCTAAGCCGGGCAGAAAATCTAACTCCAAAATTTCACACGTAGATACCCAACGTACCTTTTGCCCCTCGGCACCATACGGTTCATTTTGCCAATTATTTACAAGACATACATTAATTTGCACCTCACGATCGGAAAATGAATTGGAAAAATTTAACAAATGTGTGGTGTCGACAACCAGAACTCCCAATTCTTCATACAATTCCCTTTTAAGGGCGTCGCTAGCATTTTCAAATGATTCAATTTTTCCGCCTGGAAATTCCCATTTACCCGCACTGATAGTATGTTCGGGTCGTTCAGCAACAAGTAACTTACCCTCGGGATTAATAAGGACCCCTACGACAGCAAAGATCTTTTTCACGATCGGTAATCAGCATTAATCCTAATGTAGTCGTGAGTTAAATCGCAGCCCCAAACTCTTGAATAACCATCTCCAATGCCCAATTCCACCAAAATGGTAATCTCGCGAGATTGTAAGTGTTCTGTTAAGAATGACTCATCAAACGTATCTACCGCTGCGCCATTCTCAGCGATTAAAATACCGCCCATAGATATACATAACTTATCTCTATCGGCCTTTTCACCGGCTTTTCCAACCGCCATGACGACTCGCCCCCAATTGGCATCTTCTCCCGCGATAGCCGTCTTTACAAGTGGCGAGTTTGCTATAGATTTTGCAATGACTCGCGCCGCTTCATTATCCTCTGCACCATTAACATCAACTGTTATCAACTTGGATGCGCCTTCGCCATCTCTTACAATCTGCACGGCTAAATCCTTCATTACCCGGGCCAGATGGTTTCTAAATTCGGCGTATCCGTGATCAGTTTCACGGGTTATCAGTGCATTACCAGCAGCACCCGTTGCAAAAACAAGCACTGTGTCGCTGGTTGACGTATCACTATCAACAGTAATCGAATTAAAACTATCAGTGACCAGTTCACTCAAACACTGCTGCAACAAACTTTTCGATATATCAATATCGGTAACAATAAATCCAAGCATCGTAGCCATATCCGGCTCGATCATACCTGACCCTTTTGCTATGCCAGCAATCGAAATTTGCTGCTCATCCAGCTCAAACTGACCACCAGAGCCTTTTGGAAAAGTATCCGTTGTCATGATTGCACGGGCGCTGTCTTCCCAATTGAATTCTGCAGATTCACCAACCAGTTGGACTAATGCCGAGTTCACTCTTTCGAATGGCAAAGTCTCTCCAATCACGCCAGTAGATGCCAGATAGATTTCATTAGAGTCACACTGAAGTAATCTTCCGGCTGAACTGGCAATACTTTCAACAGCATCCCAACCGGCACTTCCCGTAAACGCATTTGCATTACCAGAATTAACCAGAACAGCCTTGGCAGGCCTACCGCCTAAGATTGACCTACACCAATCCACCGGTGCTGACGACGTTTTAGATTTGGTAAAGACACCGGCCACCTCAGCTGCATGAGTAAAAACTGCGAGCCATAAATCAGTGCGATCTTGATATTTTATTCCAGCCTTTGCCACACTTAATTTAACTCCTTTAACCTTAGGCAAAGGCGGAAAACAAACAGGGGCCAAAGGCGATAGTTTAGAGTTTGCCATGACACTGCTTAAATTTTTTGCCAGAACCACATGGACATGCTTCATTTCGCCCAACCTTTCGTCCGTCACGAACAAATGTCTGGACAGGATCAGGAGCCGGATCTCTTGGTCTTAGCTCAACTCGCTCGTTCTCCTCTTCCACAGGTGGAGCCGTTGCCTCAGGAGCTTCCTCATGAACATATTCCATTTGGGTAGAGTCAGAACGACGTTGATTCTCAAAATTACTCACTTCTGACTCTGCCTGTATCTGGATACGGGAAAGTATGGTTATTACGTCATGCCTCACCCGAGATAACATATCCTGAAACATCTCAAAAGATTCGCGTTTATATTCCTGCTTAGGGTTCTTTTGTGCGTATCCACGCAAACCAATTCCCTGTCGTAGATGATCCATGCTAGCAAGATGCTCTTTCCATTGATCATCAAGCACACGCAGCATTACGGCTTTTTCCAAATGCCGCAAGACTTCCGTACCGACATTCTGTTCCTTCTCTTTATAAGTCTCGAGAATTACATCATGAATTTTTGCCCGTAGGCTTTCCTCATGCAGTAATTCATCGCTTTTTAACCATTCGCCTATGTGAACTTGAACACCAAAAGAAGCTTCAATAGATTTTTCAAGCTCGGGAATATCCCATTGTTCCTCAATGCTTTCCGGCGGTAGATAAGTATCAACAACACCGGAAATTACATCGCCACGCATAGATTCAATGTGATCCGAAATATCTTCTACTTTCATCAACTCATCGCGTTGGCTGTAAACGACCTTTCGCTGTTCGTTAGCAACATCGTCATACTCTAATAGTTGTTTTCGAATATCAAAGTTACGGCCCTCAACTTTCTTCTGACTATTCTCAATCGCTCTTGTAACCCATGGATGTTCGATCGCTTCTCCATCTTCCATGCCGAGCTTTTGCATTAGACCCGCCACGCGTTCAGAGCCAAATATACGCATAAGACTGTCTTCCATTGACAGATAAAAACGACTAGAACCTGCATCACCTTGTCGACCACTCCGACCACGCAACTGATTATCCACACGTCTTGATTCATTACGTTCTGTACCAAGGACGTGCAATCCACCATTGGAGAGTACATCGTCATGTCGTTCTTGCCACTTCCGTCGGACTTCTTCTGGGTCGTCATCATCGCCCAACACAGCTAACTCCAGTTCCAAATTGCCACCCAACACGATATCGGTACCACGACCCGCCATATTAGTTGCTATGGTAACCGCTCCAGGTCTGCCCGCTTCAGCAACAATTTGTGCCTCACTCTCGTGATGCTTTGCATTAAGAACCTTGTGCTCAACCTTATCCTTTTTAAGTAGGTCGGATAAATACTCACTGGTTTCAATTGACGCAGTTCCAACTAAAACTGGTTGGTTTCGTGCAATCGATTCTTTTATTCCTTCGACTATGGCTGCAAATTTTTCGACTGTGGTTCGATAAACCAAGTCTGGCTGATCGTCACGGATCATGTCACGATTAGTAGGAATGATAATAACTTCAAGACCGTAAATTTGAAGAAACTCAGGAGCTTCGGTATCCGCAGTACCGGTCATACCTGAAAGAGTACCGTAAAGACGGAAATAATTTTGAAACGTTATCGACGCGAGCGTTTGATTTTCTTGCTGAATTGTAACGCCTTCCTTGGCCTCCACAGCTTGGTGAAGACCTTCGGACCAACGCCGACCATCCATCATGCGGCCAGTAAATTCATCTATAATAACTACCCTGTCGTCACGAACAATATAATCAACATCACGCTGGAAAAGAACATGGGCCCGTAATGCAGCGTTAACATGATGAAGCAAGCTTATATTAGTCACGTCATACAAACTGGAAGAGTCGTCTAACAATCCTTCTTTTATTAACAATCCTTCAGCGGTCTCATTCCCTGATTCGGTAAGAAAAACCTGACGGGCCTTTTCATCGACGTGATAGTCACCAGCTCCCTCTTGATCTTCGTTTTCGCTGTCGTTTTCATCAACCTGTCGAACAAGACTCGGTACTAACTTATTAATTTTGCCGTATAGATGTGTACTTTCTTCCGCAGGACCCGAAATAATTAATGGAGTTCGTGCCTCGTCAATTAGAATGGAATCGACTTCATCTACAATCGCGAAGTCCAACGGACTTTGAACACGGTCGGCCGCAGTAAACGCCATATTGTCTCGCAGATAGTCAAATCCGTACTCATTATTTGTCCCATACACAATATCACAAGCATACGCAGCCTTTTTTGAAACAGGATCCTGACCGGATAGTATGACACCAACCTCCAATCCTAAAAATCGATAAAGTTTCCCCATCCATTCGGAGTCACGTTGTGCAAGATAGTCATTCACAGTAATAACGTGCACAGATTTACCAAACACAGCATTATGATACGCAGGCAAAGTAGCAACCAGCGTTTTTCCCTCACCGGTTCTCATCTCGGCAATATGGCCTTTATTCAAAACCATACCACCGACAAGCTGAGCGTCAAAATGACGAAGTCCTAGCGCTCGTTTAGATGCCTCCCTTACAACCGCAAATGTTTCTGGTAACAAGGTTTCATTATCAACACCCTGGGCAACGCGCTCTTTAAACTCCGCCGTTTTGGATCGAAGCTCGTCATCTGATAGCGATGTTAAGCTATCTTCAAGCACATTAATTTGCTCTACGAATTTGTAGTACTTCTTGACCTGACGCTCATTACGACTGCCGAAGATTTTCGTTAAAACTTTTCCAATCATTTACTTTTTTTACTCTTGAAATCTATCGAGTGTGCTTTTCGAAAAGCACGACCTAAACACTACAAAAAAATAACTTGCGCATAAATTTAAAGTTAACTATTCAACCACCAAGATGACCAACACCCAGAATATGTGTTCAAATTGATAAAACACAAATTATTTCGATGCTCCCAGGAATTTCTTCGGATCGACTCGCTTTGAGTTTTGTAAAACCTCAAAATGGAGATGGGGACCAGTCGACCTTCCGGTACTGCCAACGGTGGCGATGGCCTGTCCTTTCTTAATTTTATCCCCTACGTTCACTAGCAATGATGCGGCATGAGCATAAACCGTCGTATAATTACCTGCGTGCTGTAACTTAACCAACATGCCGTAACCGGGTTTTCGACCTGAATATGTTACTACTCCGGCTGCAGCAGCCTGTATTGCCGAACCCGTCCGACCCGCTATATCCACACCACCATGAAAAGCCTTCTTACCCGTGAACGGATCTGTTCGGTACCCAAATAAGGAAGACATCCATCCACCATCAACTGGCCAGGCATCAGGAAACATGGTTCGGGTAATTTTACTATCTAACAATAGCGATTCCAGAACAGCCAATCGATTTTCGTCATGCTGGAGTCGCATTGCCACATCATCAAGTCGAGCCAGAAATTCCGGGTATTCATAACTTTCTGCAACAGAAGAAATACCGCCAACTCCCGGTTTGACAGTAAAATCAAATTCACTGCCACTATCAAAACCAGAGACTTCCGTCAAACGTTGACCCAGTGCATTAACCCGAAACATCTGCGCCTGAATCTCGCCCAGAGTTACCGCAAGCCCATCAATTCGGTTTTGAATTTCATCTCTGGCGTCAGAAATTTCTTCCTTTCTATCCACTAAATCCCATCTACGCTCACCCAACTGCTCACGTAGATCAACGACACGAACATCGTCTAAGACTGAATCCATATCTTTCGACAAAAAAACATTAACTCGAAACGCCACAAGACCAATTGCACCACTTAACATAATCGACAAGCAAACTACAAATACAACAACACCTAGACTCAAACGAATCCGTTTGTCTCCCTCCGCACTGTCAGTTTGTATTACAAGACGCATAATTATCTAATCAAATAAAATGTATCAAGATTCAAGTTCAGAATGCATAATGACTCAAGTCAAAAACGTTCGATTATACAATGAAAATCAATAGATTGAGAGCATTACGCGGATATATGGCGTATAGCGGTTTAAATAATAAGCTAGATCAATTAGCAAGCGTCTACGATACAAAGGCGATAGTTTTCGAATTTGAAAAATTAGTGCCGGAGCATATTAGTAAAAATTGCACTCTATTGTTATTCCGAAGTGGCGAACTTAAAGTTTATACCAGCAGTTCTCAATGGGCTAATTGGCTGCATAATCGTAAGGAAAGAATTTTTAATCATTTGAATAATAAACGATTTTCCATCTTAAACCTTCAAATACATAATTCTCCCGGACTACAGAATTTTGGTAAACGAGACACCAACAAACCCGATCGTCCATCAAAAAAGGCGGCTGGAATTGTTCGCAACAGCGCCCAGAATATCGAACACGACCCGCTTAAGAAGTCGTTACAGCGCTTGGCTGACAGATTGGCAGCCAAGAGTAAGTAACCACCCAAGCCTCACAGTAAATCACGTTTATTTATTTTTTTCGCTAGACGGTGGCACATTATGATTTCTATCTTTCGGTGCTCTCCTCAAAATTTTATTTAAGAATCTTCCAAATAGTGACGTGTTTTCATTCGAACCATCTTCCCCATTTGCTTGACAAAGAGAAGCATTTTTAGGCTCAATGCCTCTCACAAACGGTAACACGCGAGATAATTCACAGGATGCTGTTGCCCCATTCTTTACTCTTCTAAGTACTATATTCTCAGGTTGTTCAAAATTCACGGGGCGAAGCGGTAACCGCTTGGCAATCTCACTCCACACCACCAGAGCACCAGATGCACCTGACAATTTAGTCGATCGATTATCGTCAAAACCAATCCAAACAACGATCGTGTAGTTCCCGGCATAACCTGCAAACCAACTATCTCGGTAATCATCTGTAGTGCCAGTTTTACCTGATAATTTATAGCTCGTGCCAAATGTTCCTAAGTTAGCAGTAGCTGTGCCATTCCTTACAACCTCATGAAGTAAAGTATTTACTAAAAAATGCGTATCAGAATTAAGAACTCTTTTGGCATGGGAAGGAAAATTAAATAGTGTACGTTGTTGATTATCCGTTATTTTTGTAAATGAGCGCGCCGGAAAATTCAATCCACCACTAGCCAATGTCGAGTAAATTCGAGATACGTCTAGAGGACTCAGCTCGAGAGAACCAAGCAAAGCCGACGGATAAATCCGATCAATATCCAGATCTACAATACTTCCTAAATAATTAACAAAGTTATTTAATCCAACAGATAATCCGAGTCTGGCCGCGGCTATATTGTACGATTTAGCAACCACATCAATAAGTGGAACTTCTCCATGATTTTTCTTATCATAGTTCTGAGGAGCCCAATAGTGACCGTTATCAAGTTTATAGTTCAGGGTAGAATCATCTATTTTCGAGTTTAAATGATAGCCTCCCTGTGCACTCAAAGCCGTAGCTGCAATAACCGGTTTAAGTAAAGACCCAACTGGCCTCTTCGCATCAAGTGCGCGATTAAAACCAAGATAACCGACTCTTCTATCGCCAGTGACCGCAACAACTTGCCCGTTCTCTGCACGTTGAACAACAACAGCACCCTGCAACGTTCCTGACTTTATTTTCCGTGTCTTCTCAAGATGCTCTAAACCGGACTTTAGCTGTTGTTCAACGGTTCGCTGAATGGACATATCAAGCGTAGACCAAACACGTAATTGCTCCAATTCCGACGACTGAGTGCCAATTCGATCCGATATTTGCCGACGCACAAGGTCAAGAAAAGCTCCATACGGTCGAGAACTACCTTCTCCCCGCCGAACCACTCCCAATGGCGAATTTTGTAAGGCAACCAACTGCCCGCTATCAATCACCCCTTGCTCAGCTAATACGCTTAAAACAACAGAACGACGCTCTGTTGCGCGCTTTGGATTACGTCTCGGATTATAACTTGAAGGCGCTTTAACCATCCCAACCAACAATGCTAAATCCTGGATTTCAAGCTGCTCCAAACTACGACCGAAAAAAAACTCACTTGCTAGCGCAAATCCGTGTATTGCTCGCATTCCCGCTTGTGCGAGAAAAACTTCGTTTACATAAGCTTCAAGTATTTCGTACTTATCAAAATGAATTTCCAATAATATTGCATACAATGCTTCTACCAGTTTTCGACGCAGGCTTCTCTCCGGAGATAAAAATAAATTCTTAACCAACTGCTGCGTTATGGTGCTGCCACCTTGAGTGACACGACCTGACTTCAAGTTCGAAACTACAGCCCTCATTATGGCCCACGGATCAACACCCAAATGTGTACTAAAATGCCTATCTTCCATAAGCAATAAGGTTTGCAGCAATAGATCAGGTACATTGTGTAAACGAACCGGTTTTCGATCTTGCTGTTGCCGGCTTTGCACAGTGCCAATGACAACGGGGTCTAGCCGTATACGCGATACACGAGTAGAAGTTACATTTTCAATTCGTTCGATTTTGTATTTTGAAAATTTTATTTTGAACTGTTGTTGAGAGATGGAGCCCGACGCCGCATCAAACTTACGACGATACAATGACAATGTATTATTCGAGATAGCAAAGTGACCCGGTACAGCAGCTGAATTTTGTCTGCGATAACCTAATGCCGTGAGTGTATTGGTCGCCGTTTTTACAGACACCGGCGATCCGGAAAACCATTCAACAGGTTGGGAATAAACATGAGTGGGAGCGGACAAGTGACGCTGTTCAAAGCGTGATATCAACTGATAATCAATGACCATCAGCCACCCTAGTGGAAGAACAATCAAGATAACCAAAATGTATCGTAATAGTCGACTGAACGCGCGTTTTGATTTCTTTTTAGTTTTTTTCCGCGATTTCATTTCCAGCCGACAACTTATTTAAGGATAGAGTTTACGCGAAAACGTTAGCATAGAAAAAATCCAGGTAGATTTTATTCGACAAAATTCACGACTATATTATGGCAAACGTACCAGTGTTTTTTATATTTACTGTTTCACAAGTAAACTTCTTTCTAACGAAATACCTTTCAATCTATCCTTCATCTGGCTGCAAATCCAGTCCGCATTTCCAACAACATTCAAACCCCGGAGAACCAAACTCATTACAAGGTTTACAATATAATACGGAACCTGTATTCGAGTTTTTTTCGAACTCCATAGCAAGAGCACGCGCACGATCGAAATGCAAATTCTGCGTTATCCATACCTGCGGCCACGACTCAGTGTAAGGTAATTCACCCAATGCACCGGAGACATGTTCATTGCATATGAAACAACTTATTCCTACATCATTCAGCGTATCCCTGACAATATAGGCATCAAATAGGTTAATAGATGAGTAAACTTTTAACATGTACCCAGCGTCCTACAACACAATAGAATACAACAAAAGTCCGTGAAATTTAGCAATTTCCTAGTTTTTTGGATAGATATGATCCCGAGTCCACGCGACTGAATTGTCGCGCTCCCTGTTAAACAGGACTTGAAATAACTGCAGATTCCCTGAAAGAAAAGCCGCTATAGATCCCGACAAATACAAGCGCCATAGTCTAACAAATACAGGATCAAACATCGATTCAACCGTATCGACAGATTTCTCAAACCGATGTAACCAATGCTCTAATGTGCGGGCATAATGCAATCGCAGGTTCTCGACATCAGCGATGGAGAGACTATTTGGTTGAAAAATATCCATCATTTCACTTAGAGCTGGTGGATAGGCACCAGGAAAAATTCGCTTTTCAATCCAAGCATTCATATTAGCCGGTCTGTTCCGACCAATGCTATGAATCAAGCCTCTACCGTTTGGTGTAAGGCAACGATTAATTACTCGACCCAGTTCATTAAATCCTTCTTGCCCGACATGTTCAAGCATACCAACTGAGACAAACGCATCATACTCTCCTGTAAGCGTTCGATAATCATCCTCTACATAATCAACTCGATCACTGTATCCTTCACGAGCCGCACGCTCTCGTGAAAAACTCACCTGTTCCTGGGATATGTTAAAGGATGTTACGTGCACGCTATAATACAGCGCCATGTGCCGTGCTAACCCTCCCCAACCGCTTCCCGCTTCGGCAACCCTGTCACCAGGTTTTAATTGCAGTTTTCGACAGATATGGTCCATTTTAGCTAACTGTGCATCTTCCAGACTAAAATGATCATCGGCAAAATACGCACAGGTATATTGCATTTCCCGATCAAGCCACAAAGCATAAAAATCGTTATTTAAGTCATAATGATGGAAAATATTTTGCTTAGACCCAGCTATGGTATTCATTTTCCGCTTTCGTCGAAAAACCTTTTGAATCCAGCCAAACCGCCCGGATTGTTGGTCAAGGTGAGCAAACGTTTCTGTCAAAACATCAACCAGATCACCATCAACTACTATGCGCCCAGCACTATATTCATCTCCAAGCCCTACATGCACATCGGATAGTAACTTATTAAATGCATCACGGGTTTTAATGCGAACAGTGCCAACCAACGTAACACCTTCTTGACCATTAACACCAAAGCCGTCCCACAGTTCAAAGCGGATGGCAGGCCTACCCAAAAAATCGACTACCCTATCCAGAATATAACGTTCGTATCTGCGTGAGCCATCAGTGTTCTGACGCACATCACTCTGATTCTCGAGACCTTCGGTAACCAGATAGGACGCACGTCCTTGCACTTCTACATTAGGATTATCATATTGTGACATAACCGTATGAAAGCATTTAAATTTCCAAAATATTTTTATTAAGTGCTTGCTTTTTAATTTATTTTAATGGTTTTTGCAAGGGTCAAATATCTAATTAAGCCTAGAAAAACAATCTGATCTCGAATTTCATACGCTATTTACGACATTAGATAGCGATCTTATGGGGCCCTAAATATTCTTCTCGTCTGCTATCTGGGGCCACGTAGATAAAACCGCTTGCACAAGGGTTGCGAGGGGTATTGCAAAAAATACTCCCCAAATACCCCATATTCCTCCAAATATTAATACCGCAGTAATGATTGCGACTGGATGAAGATTAACCACTTCTGAAAAAAGAATGGGGACCAGTAAATTACCATCGAGCGCCTGGATCACAAGATATGCGATAGTCACATACATGAATTCACTTGACCATCCCCATTGAAACCAAGCGATAAGGCAAACGGGTATAGTGACAACAGCAGCACCTACAAAAGGCACAAGCACTGACAGTCCTACAAGCAACCCAAGCAGCATGGCATATTGCAAGCCTAAAAATGTGAACGTAAAAAAACACACTATCCACACAATTAATATTTCCCAGAATTTCCCACGTATATAGTTGGCGATTTGTTTGTCTACATCCAGCCAAACGCGATGGGCCAATCTATAGTCAGTAGGTAAGTAGCGTAATAACCAATTTAAAATCGTGGTTTTATCTTTTAAGAAAAAGAAAACTAGAATGGGCATTAACACTAAATAGAGAAGTATCGTGATTAATCCTACCACTGAGGAAAGCGAGAGAGTCAAGACTTGTTGGCCCCAGGATGTTAACTCCTGTCGAAGCACGCTGATCATTTCCTTTACTTGATCAACCGATAAAATTTCTGGATATTTTGATGGCAACCGTAATAAAGCCTCTTGGCCACGAGCCAAAATGTTTGGTATTTGTTGAACCACCTCTGAAAGCTGATGGGACAGCAGGGGTAAAAGACCGAAAATAAGAATGGTTAAACTTAGTAAAAATACAACAAATACAAATGCCACGGCCAACAAGCGTGGCACACGACTGCGTTGCATCGCTTTAACAATACCCTCCAATAAATACGCTATTACGATACTCGCGAGCACCGGTGCCAGAATATCACCCAACAGCACAATAATGCTAAAAACAAGCAACAGTACAAACGCCAGAAATACGACTTCCTGGTTTGAGAGATTCTTTTTAAACCAATCAGAAATTAGATACATCAGCCGGCCTCGCTTAAGACAAACAACTAGGAATCCAGAATTTCAACATCATGCGTAATTTCTACCGATTTAGACAGCATTATAGAAGCCGAGCAGTATTTTTCAGCAGAAAGGTGCACTGCTCGCTCCACCTTGCTTTTGCTTAAATTTTGACCTGAAACTTTAAAATGGAGATGAATCTTTGTAAACACCCTAGGCGGCTCGTTGTGTCTTTCTGCCTCCAGTTCAACAACACAACCCTCTACTTTTTGTCTGGCCTTACGTAAGATATGTACCACATCAAACGCACTGCAACCACCAAGACCACTCAGCATTAGTTCCATGGGCCGCGATCCCCGGTCCAACCCACCATGCTCCGGTGCCCCATCCATTGTTATGGTATGTCCAGACTCCGTAGTTGCATCAAAACAAACGCCGTCTCGAAGTTTTACTATTGCTTTCAAAATACACCCTTACTGCTGCTGCTTGGTAAAAAATAATTCCCGTAATCGATTCCCTGGATTTGTATCGCGCATAAACGCTTCGCCCACCAGAAAACAGTTTACGCCATTTTCTTTCATTAACGAAATATCTGCATGAGTATGTATTCCACTTTCGGTAACAACTATCCGATCTTGTGGGATCATATCTAGCAGATTGATAGTTGTATTCAAACTTGTTTCAAAATTCCGTAGATTACGGTTATTTATGCCTATTAATACTGTAGGTAACTGCAGAGCTCGCTTTAATTCTGACTCATTGTGAACTTCAACCAGTATATCCATTCCAAGTTTATTTGCCAGTTCCGCGAGCTCAATCATTATCTGATCCTCCAGAGCTGCCACAATAAGCAACACACAATCAGCTCCCATAGCTCTAGACTCAATGATTTGGTAGGCATCAATCATAAAATCCTTACGTAGCACAGGTATATCGACAACAGCCCGTGCTTGCAGCAGATATTCACTAGAACCCTGAAAGAACTTTTCATCTGTAAGCACTGACAAACAGGCAGCACCGGCTTTCTCGTACTCCTTGGCAATTTCCGCAGGAACGAAATTCTCACAAATAACGCCCTTACTCGGAGAAGCCTTCTTTATCTCGGCAATTATTCCGGGTTCGTTTCGACTCACTTTAGACCGGATAGCATCAACAAATCCTCGACAGGGATGCAACTCCGAAATCTGTTGGATCAACAAGTGCTCAGATATTGTTTGTTTGCGTGCTTGCACTTCTGCTTTCTTTTCGTCGAGAATTTTACTCAACACATCAGGAATATCATTGATGCTCAAAACGTGTACTCCAAAAAAGTTGCGAGCATTTTATGCCCATACTGTGAAAGAATTGATTCAGGATGAAATTGGACTCCAAACACCGGCATTGTTTTATGCTCTATTCCCATAATCTCTTCATCATCGGTTCTAGCCGTGACGCGAAGACAATCCGGTAGCGATTTCTCCTCCGCTACCAGCGAATGGTAACGTGTCGCTTGGAAAGGTGTGTCTAAGCCCGTAAATAGGCCATCCTGTTGATGATAAATCATTGAAGTTTTGCCATGCATTAACGTTTTTGCCAGAACAATTTTTCCACCAAACGCCTGAGCTATGCTTTGGTGTCCGAGACACACACCTAGAATGGGAATACGGCCTGCAAACTCCTTTACCACCTGCAGTGAAATCCCAGCTTCCGTCGGTGTACAAGGCCCGGGTGAAATTACAATATGCTTTGGTGCTAAATCGCGAATTTGATCCACCGTAATTTGGTCATTTCGATGAACAACAACTTCGCCACCTAATTCCCCAAAGTACTGAACTAAGTTGTAAGTAAACGAGTCATAATTATCGATCATTAATAACATTAAAACTATATCTCTCTGTTTTTAAACATGTTTTTATACATACATTGAAGGTAGCCGCAAAAATACCCACTTTTGATTATTACGAAACTATGAAATCGCATCCGATTTGGTAATAATACTTAACAAATACAGCTTCATTGTGCGAGTTTACATTGATTGTAAGTTGCAGATTCGTACCAGTCTCAATCTCGCTGATCAAGTTACGATATTGTACACACATCTAATGTATCTAAAACAAATTCAGCATACTTCGATTATAGACTTCAGCCAAAGTTATTCTCGATACTACTTAATTATTTAGCAGAAACAGCATTAGAAAGTTCCTGCTTTAAATCATCCGGACTTGATGTGGAGATATTCTCAGCAATTAAAATGAATTTTTGATAACTATCAAGAAATGACTTTAATATAGACTTTCCTATTTCTGGTGCTACTGGAAACTCTATTGAAAACTCCGTTATTATTCATAAACATCATTTAATGATTAAGTCTCTCGAGAATATAAGATTCTACAAGATCGCCTCAAGGACAATCAGAAATAAATTTAGACAACGTTGGAGAACATATGCAAATAGCCGTAGAGCACGGGCATTATATCTCGATACCAATAGACCAGTTTATTAGCGCTCTGCTAAGCACCATAGAGGATGAAAACACTCGTAAGGAATTTTCGGATTTCTGCAGAATCATCGAAGCCGTTTACCATTTTGAGCATCATGAATTAGCAAAAGAATTAAACCAGGATTTTAGAGCACTCAATTCCTCTGACAAAAAAACTGTCGATAATGACATTAATTCTAGTGCTCGCTCAGATGCATTAGAGAATCGTTTTTTGGGGAACTTTATCGAACTCATGAATAAGGCGAATTTTTGTCCGTTAACCCAAAAGGATATCGACGTCGCCGACAGTGAGGAGTATCTCTTCAATTTACCGATCCAAATTGACTGGGATAAATTCGACGACAGGATGCTTAGCAGGTATTTTAGCCAACAAACAGGTATTTCTAGCAAGGATGTTCCTGATTTTTTTGATCGAATCTTAGTATATCGTCGCGGTGTCGGCATTGATCGATTTGAGGGGTTTCTGACACTGCAAAAGTTGGATACGCTTGTTTCTCGAGTTCTCATTAATAGTTTGGGACTAATTTTAGCCTTTAATCAAAAGATTCGGGCTGGATGGAAGATACTTACGGGTCAACCTGCTGAACCTGTATCGATGGCAAACTCTGACTCTAAAAATGGAATTGACGCTTCCGATAACGGACATTCCAGTCATATGCATGCTAAACGGCTGGTGAATCGGATATCGCTCAAGCATGTCGGTGTTAGTTTTATATCGTTGTTTCAACGAACGGCTATTCAAGAACCTACTTTTGCACAAGTTGTCATCCTATACCGCACGTTGGTAGCGGATGAGGAAACCACATCGGCAATTCAAATCAAGGCGTTTCGGGACATACCAATGGCTGATCTTGAGGTGGTATTTCCGGAAAAGCGCATCTCCATGAAGCCGCTTGATCTTGTGAAATTAGCAGTAACAGGTGTCGTAGGGTTGGGTATAGGCTTAGCGAAGATGATTCTTGCAGCCGCGTTAAACCCAGTTGTGGCACTGGTTGCAATCGGCACGATCTTAGGCTACGCCGCTAAAATTGTGTTTGGATTTAAAGCATCTCGAGATCGGTACCAGTATGTTGTTACAGAATCCCTCTATAACAAGAATCTGGATAACGATCTGGGTGTGATTTTTTATTTGGTTGAGTCACTGGAAGAGCAGGAGTTTAAAGAGGTTGTTCTTAGCTATTATTGTCTGTGGAAATACGGAAATATGAATGAGTGTGATCTTGATCGATGCTGTGAAGAAGTATTGAACAGGCTTTTTGACGAAGAGGTTGATTTCGAAGTTGATGATGCACTGAAGAAGTTAACTCACGATCACCTCCTATTACATTCAAATGGTCAATTCAGTGTGCCACCATTGGGTGAAGCATTGAGAATACTGGATTCTAAATGGGACAACTATTTTCAGTATAGTGGATTTGTGGAACGATGACGTTCGATGTTTTTTTTAAGCCTGCAAATTGGAAAGACCCATAAAAGCAATATCACAAAGTATAGTTGTGTTAGATAGTAGTTTCTAAAAGTATAGAAAAAGCGAGTGTAAACTGAACAGTCTCGGCTAACTTGTATGGCCTGGTTAATACCGTCATGCTCAATGGGCACAATGCGGATACTTATCTGGTGCATATCTTTAAAGAGCCGCCTGCCACTGTCGATGGCTTCGTCGCGATGTTACCGTGGAATGTGGCAATTGATACGCTACAATCGGTCGGTCAGCTACTCAAGTGGGAGGCGATTTGCAGCGCATGTAGTAAATGCATAAATATGACTCCTAGAACTTTGTACTAGCGTTATTTAAGCCGGCTAAGGCAACCGATACCGCTTTGAATACAGCGCGTGCTTTGTTCATTGTTTCAAGCCATTCGTTTTCGGGCACTGAATCTGCAACTATGCCCGCACCCGCTTGCACATAAAGCATTTCATTTTTTATTACTGCTGTACGAATCGCAATAGCCGTATCCATATTACCGTGCCATCCAAGATAGCCGACAGCTCCCGCATAAACGCCACGTTTTTCAGGCTCGAACTGATCAATAATTTCCATCGCTCTGACTTTAGGCGCTCCTGATACCGTGCCAGCGGGAAAGGATGCACGCAGTACATCTAAGGCATCAAGTTCGGGGCATAGTTCTCCAACCACGTTAGATACAATGTGCATTACATGTGAATATCGTTCAACAATCATTTTCTCGGTAAGTCTAACCGTTCCAATCTTCGCAATTCGACCCACGTCGTTTCTTCCCAAATCAACGAGCATAAGATGCTCGGCAAGCTCTTTTGGGTCTGCCATCAAATCATCGGCTAGCTGTTCATCTTCGTCCAACGTTTTGCCACGATGTCGCGTTCCAGCTATAGGCCTAACGGTTACCTCGTCATCTTCCAACCGCACCAAAATTTCAGGGGAGGAACCAACGACATACATGTCACCTAAATCAAGATGAAACATATACGGTGAAGGGTTGACCGTTCGTAATGCTCGATATAAATCGATGGGCCTGGCTTTAAAAGGAACTTTTAACCGTTGTGACAAAACAACCTGAAATACATCACCACTTTTGATGTAGTCACGACACTGTTCTACAGCTTCTTCAAAATCCTCTCGGGCAAATGACGACTCAAAAGAGTCCTCATCTATCGTCTCGACTGTGTGTTCAGTTTGCGTATCATCAAGACCCGTGGCTAATTGAAAAACAACTTCATCAACCCGCTTGCAAGCTACGCTGTATGCATCATCATTTTCGACGTCGGCATGCACAATGACATAAAGCCGCCCACGCAAATTATCGAAAACAATCACTTCTTCAGAGAGCATTAGAAGGATATCTGGCGCTGCTATGGGGTCTGGCTTATTACTTGGCCCCAGCTTTCGTTCGACGTAACGAATCGTATCGTATGAAAAATAGCCAACCAGCCCACCTGAGAACTTGGGAACACCTTCGATTTCTGGAATTTTATATTGCGTTTGAATTAGCGCTATCTCTTGCAAAGGGTCTTCGGTTACTTTTTCCATGATAACGTCATCCCCACGGATAACTTTTAGCACATCGCCATGAACTGTAACTCGAGTTTCACATGGCAAACCGATAATTGAGTATCGCCCCCATTTCTCGCCACCCTGAACGGATTCAAAAAGATAGGAATAAGATTGATTGGCTAGTTTTAGAAATGTACTAACTGGAGTATCGAGATCCGCAAGTATCTCACGAACCACCGGTATTCGATTAAAACCGGCGGACTTATAATTTTCGAATTGTTGTTTAGAAAGCATATTGAATTCCGTAAAAAGTGACTAGACGATGAAAAAAGTCGCCGTGTCACCAACGAAAAAAAATGGGGTTGAGGAAAGACAAACGTACCGGAGTATTCATAAATTAAATTTAGGCTTTGAAAACAACATAATCAAGAATTTCGGGAAAATGATCAACAATAACCGTTGGGCCTAGAGAGACAGGATCTATGCCCTGATTATAGCCATAGGAAACGCAAATTGATGCACATCCTGCAGATTTTGCCGCGTTTATATCACTACTTGAATCGCCAATCATCAAACAGTCCGAAATATCCAGATTGAAATGGCGAGCCGCATAGAATAACGGCCCAGGGTCTGGTTTTCGAGTTGCTAAACTGTCCCCACCCAAAATCAAGGAAAAGTAGTTACCTATTGGCAAAAATGATAGTAACGTACGACTCAAGCTTTCTGGTTTATTAGTAATACACACCAATTTGAAACCTTGTTCAGCAAGCGTCAACAAGGAATCTTGCACACCGTCGTAGCATTGTGTTTGATCGTGTATACAATCCGTATAGTGCGCTCGACAAAGGGAGACTGCAGACTCTAAATCGGGATGCTCTTCCGGGGCATCAAACTGCCCCCATAACGCTCGTTGCACTAATCGCGGAAGGCCATTTCCTACCCATGTACGAACTTGGAATTCAGCGACCTCGGGAAATTTTAAATCAACTAGCATTCGATTAACTGCAGTTGCCATATCCGGCACAGAATCGACTAACGTGCCATCCAAATCAATAAATAGCACCTGACATTCAATAGGATGTTTGATATTACTGCTCATGTTGTAGCTTATTGTGCACTTTTAATTGGGTCTAACTGATCCCGCATTTTCTTAATCGTAGCAGCATAATCGCTCGAGCCGAATATCGCAGAACCGGCAACAAAAGTATCCGCCCCAGCCTGGGCAATCTCGGAAATATTGTCGGTCTTCACCCCGCCATCGATCTCAAGACGAATATCCTTTCCGCTGGCGTCAATCAACTGACGAGCTTTGCGAAGTTTATCCAATGCTTGAGGAATAAAAGCCTGCCCGCCAAACCCTGGGTTTACCGACATAATTAAGATCATATCCAGGTGATGCAATATGTATTCTAAACAATCCAACGGGGTTGCTGGATTGAAAACAAGGCCAGGTTTACAACCGTGTTCTCTAATTAATTGCAATGTGCGATCGATATGATCACTTGTTTCAGGATGAAACGTAATGTAGGTGGCACCTGCTCGTGCAAAATCAGGAATTATTCGATCAACAGGCTTTACCATTAAATGCACATCAATTGGAGCGGTAACACCGTGTTTTCGCAGCGCCTCACAGATGAAGGGACCAAACGTAAGATTAGGAACATAATGATTATCCATCACATCAAAATGGATAATATCTGCGCCCGCAGTTAAGACGTTGTCTACTTCTTCACCCAAACGAGCAAAATCAGCAGCAAGTATAGACGGCGCAATAGCATAGGACTGCATAAATCATCTCCAGAAAAAGTTGTATGACTGCGGTAAAACCAGACACGGCCAGAATAGACTAACATCACGAATAAAATTCAACTGCGCAGTTATGTACCTAACCATTAGCAATGCCGTGAGGAACATGCCCGGTTGGAACATGCTCACGACTTGAATCACAATGCCCACGTTGATCATCAAAAAAGATATCCGCCCCAAAAGTCTCCAGAAACTTGCCTTTAGGAAGCCCACCTAAAAAGACAGCTTCGTCAATTCGTATATTCCAAGCTCGTAACGTACGAATCACTCTTTCATGCGCCGGTGCCGCTCGGGCAGTAACCAGGGCTGTTCGAATTGGCGGATTATCACTGGGAAACTCCACCTGCAAACGATGAAGCGCTGACAGCACCTTTTTGAATGGTCCTCCGAGTAAGGGAGTTCTGGCAGATTGACGCTCCTGATTACTAAACTCTTCCAACCCGCGTTCCCGAAATACCCGCTCAGCCTCGTCAGAAAATAACACTGCATCACCATCAAATGCGATTCTTAACTGATCATGTACAATTTCTCCTGTACGAGAAGGGAGTATCGTGGCTGCCGCAATACCCAGCTCTAAAGCGCTCGCAACATCCAATGGGTCGGCGGAAAGAAAAAGGTTTGTTTCAAAAGGTTGAATATACCGATACGGACTTTCTCCACCGGAAAATGCTGCTCTGGAAATATCCAGATTGAAATGATTAATGGAATTAAACACGCGCAAACCAGTATCGGCACTATTTCTTGAAATAAGAACCACCTCCACTTTAGTTGAATCAGTCAGAAATTCGTTCAGAGCCAGTAGTTTTTTCACTAATGGATAAGCTACACCTGGCTCCAGGGGTTCGTTTTCGTGCTCGATCTGATACTGACAATAAGCATCTACACCTTTTTCCTGAAAAACCCTGTGGCTATCTTCCAGATCGAATAACGCACGGGAAGATATTGCAATTTTCATTTTTTCTGAATTAATACTCATAGATGCATTGTATCGTGTGATGCCAAAACTTAGTATCTTCAAATCAATGAATTTCTTCACCTCGCAATAATCATTCTTCTTCGCTAGACTGTCCCGAGTCGGATAATTATTGTAAACAACAGAGCCGGATGCGCCGATTTTAGTATGAAGAAGTCCACCGAGTTTCGACGAATATTTACCGAGACAAGTGTTGTCAGTAAATTTTTAAGATCAGAAAACATAAGCAATGAACTAATATAAGTCTATAAGAGACTTTTAGTGATGCAAAGCAAGAAACACTTCATAAAGCCCGCTTCAAATCGACCAACAGGTTAAGTCGAGCATAACAATGTCAATACGTCAGAACCAAACATCGATAGATCGTCAAAACAATATTGATTGGCTTGCCGCACTGTTTTTTATCCTCGTTATAACAGTCGCTTCTGGGCTAGGTTACTCAACAAAAATCAGTTTTGATCAACTAGAGGATCAATTGATTAGCTCTGTAGTCAGACGATCACCTGTTCTGAATGCGATTAATCAATCGGTTAACAATCTCAAATCGATCACCGAGGCCGAATTTATTCAGACAACCACTATTAATCTAGTACGCACTCGACAGCAGCTTAATCAACTTATTTCTATTCTTAGCACCAAATCCCATAGCTCCCATTCTCAGTTAGAATCACTCGCACGACAAGATCTAACAAACGCTATCCTCGAGATTTTAAATTTCCTCCAAACAGCCGGTCTTGATGAGTCAAGCCTTACTACTCATGTCAATCGCTTAGTAGAAAACGCTGAATTCGAGTTTCGCGAGCGGATTCTATCAACTCATCGGGTGGCCGATGGGGTTACAACAGAACATCTAAAACGCAATCTATTTCAGATCATTCTGGTTGCAACCATTTTTCTTTTAGGCGTTGTTGTATTATTTCTTCGTCGGAGAAGTGCAGAATCAAGAGTCTCGGCAATGAAGCACCGCATGGTTGACTCCATTGAAACAATTGGCGAAGGGTTCGTCTTATTCGACGTGCACGATAACCTTGTATTATGTAACTCACGATTTAGGCGATTGTTCAATTTGGATGTAAGAACCATGCTTTATAATATGTCGTACAGAGAAGTCGCCATTTCTCTAATACAAAGCGACACTTATTCTGTTTCAGGATATTATTATCAAGAACGTCTCAACAAATTTTTACAATGGCATCGCGAACCGGTGGGGTTTTTCGAACTCGAACACTCCTCAGGTTTAGTTTTTAGAATAAGTGAGCATCGTGTTCCCAATGGTGACACTGTTGGAATCTTCCACGATGTAACTCAACTTGTCGAAGCACACAAACATGTTGAGCAACTAGCTCGGCATGACCACATAACCGGTCTATATAGTCGCGCTTATTTCGAAGAACTCACACAAAACTATCTACAAAGTGCCAATCAGCGAGGCATATATGCTGCGCTTATATTTATCGACCTCGATCGTTTTAAAATAATAAACGATAGTTTTGGTCATCCTAGCGGGGATTCAGTTCTAAAACACGTATCTAATAAACTCAAAGAGTACGCTTCGCCAAAAAATATATTTGCACGTTATGGTGGAGATGAATTTGCCCTACTTGTTAATGAATTGCCAGCAGGCGATACGGCGATGAGAATTTGTCGATCACTTGCAGAAAACATATTGCGCACAGTGTCGGGAAGCGTAAGTATCGGCGCTGCCGAGGCTTATATTACCGCATCTATCGGCATATCTATATATCCGACTCATGGCACCTCGTTGAAATCGCTAATTCACGCAGCAGATACTGCGGCTTACTACGCCAAATCTCTCGGTGGTGGTAATGTCCAGCAATATAATAAGGAAATGCAGCTTACCGCGTATCGAAAGGTTGAACTGGAACGGAACTTGCGTATGGCACTGAGCCGTGAGGAAATTTTTATCGAATTCCAGCCATTAGTTGATTTACATAGTGGAAAAATAATTGGACTAGAGGCTCTAGTGCGTTGGAACAGTAAAGCTCTTGGTTCAATATCACCCTCAGAATTCATACCACTATCTGAAGAAACAGGATTGATTTTCTCCATTGGAAATTGGATTCTCCGTGAAGTCTGCCGCCATATAGCAGAATGGAAAAGACAGGGCTTTGACTTGGTTCCGGTCTCTATAAATCTATCAGCACGTCAATTTCGGGATAAGAATTTATTCTCCAGAATACATAGCACCCTATCTGATTTTAACCTAATGCCTGAATCGATAAACATTGAAATCACCGAAACAACCATCTTAGAAAACATTGAGAATGCTGTTGAGACCGTTAATCGACTCACCGATATTGGTGTTAAGCTTTCAATCGATGACTTTGGTACGGACTATTCTTCAATGTCTTCAATCAAAAGGTTTGACGTCGACACAATAAAAATCGACCAGTCATTTATTCATGATATGGAAAGCGACTCTAGCTCTTTAGAAATAGTCAGTGCAATGATCAATATGGCTCATAATATGAACATGAAGGTCGTTGCTGAAGGCGTTGAAAACGAAGTCCAACTTAAATTATTAGAGAGCCGACGGTGCGATTATGTTCAAGGTTTTTACTTTAGTCGAGCGATTACAGCACAACTAGTTCCAAACTTATTGCGAGACAACGATTCACAACCCGCCAACCAATTAGATCGATTTAGTCATGTCCAAAACGCACAAGAGCAATAAAAACCTAACTGATAATAATTTAGAATTTTGTGTTTAATCTTAATTAACGCCTTCAACAGCCATGCCGCAATTAGAACAATCTGACATTCAAAAATTAATTCTGAGAGCCTTAGATGAAGGCGAAGATGACGAAATAAATCAGCTTGCAACAAGCCTGCATCCTGCAGATATTGCAGATTTGCTGGAAGGACTACCACCGGAAGATAGAATACCAATCATCACCCGCATCGACTTAAATCGGATGGGTGAAGTGCTCGTAGAAGTAGCCGAAGGCGTTGGAAGAGATTTAATACGTGAAATGGACGAAAACATTTTGTCCAAAGCCGTGCAGACGCTCGATATGGACGATATCGCCGATATTATTCCGCTTCTGCCAGACAACGTCATTGCAGACATACTGTATACGGTTGATAAAGAATCCAGGCAAGATCTTAACTCACTAATTGCCTATCCTGAAGATACAGCCGGCGGGCTCATGAATGTTGATACTATACACGCTAGAGAGGATATTTCCCTCGAAGTTGTTCAGCGCTACCTCCGCTTGAAAGCCACTTTACCTGAGTACACCGATAAACTGTTTATCGTCGACCGCGAAAACCATCTTCAAGGAGTACTATTTTTATCTAGCGTCTTAACTACTGATAGCGAAAAAATGGTTGCCGATGTGGTCGATAGAGAGCCCATAACATTCAAGCCGCTTACATCGGAAATAGACGTTGCCGATGCGTTTCAAAGATATAACTTAATTTCCGCGCCGGTAATTTCCGATGACGGCGTATTACTTGGAAGAATTACCATTGATGACGTTGTAGATGTAATTCAGGAACATGCTGATCGTAATGTTATGGTACGTGCGGGACTCAACGAAGAAGATGATATTTTTCAACCCGTCTCCCAAAGCACACGAAAGAGAGCACTCTGGCTTGGGGTGAATTTACTTACAGCGTTTATGGCATCATTTGTCATCGGAATTTTTGAAGCGACAATTGAACAATTGGTTGCTTTAGCGGTGCTAATGCCAATAGTTGCAAATATGGGCGGTAATTCCGGAACACAAACACTCACTATTGTAATACGAGGCATTGGAACTGGGACAATAAACGCCGCAAATGCAACTCGCGTCCTACGCAAAGAGTTTATGGTTGGTAGTCTGAACGGAATCTTGTGGGCACTTGTAGTTGCGGTGATCGCAACTATTTGGTATCAAAATATCGCTCTGGGACTAATAATCGGCTTTGCCATGATAATTAACCTTATGGCCGCCGCCGCCGCAGGTGTGCTTCTACCGCTGGCTTTGGATAAACTCGGAATCGATCCCGCTTTGGCAGCCGGGGTCGCATTAACAACTATCACTGACATAATCGGGTTTTTATCAGTACTCGGCTTGGCGACAATTTTTTTACTGTAGTAAACCAGTGAAACCCATCAACGAAACCGCCATCGACTAAAGGCGCCCGGTAAACACATAACAGCTAAAATCAGAAACACCAAAAAATCACCATAGCGCATATAGGGTGTTAGTCCCTGTCGAGGCTGGACGATTACTTGCAATACCTCTTCTACGTGGGACTTGGTTATTTTTACAATGCGTCCTTTGTGGTCAATTAGGCTAGTTAGTGCCGTATTGCTTGAACGCAAACTGGGGCGCCCAGTCTCAATCGCCCGAATCTGGGCCATTTGTAATCTTTGATGTGGCCCGAGAGAACGCCCAAACCACCCATCTTCACTTAGATTGATTAATACATCAGCATCCTTTGCAATGTTCCGCATATCCGCTGGAAAGGCTTCCTCAAAACATATTCCGATTCCAAGCCTGTGGCCTGCGAAATACATTGGGCTTTGAAATTCGTTCCAGGGGCTCATAGAAGAGTTTGGTATATTGAGATAATGGGTTATTGGATCCAGCATAAATCGCAATGGCATATATTCTCCAAACGGAACCAAATGCCGTTTACGATAAATATCAGGTTCCTCTGCAAATAATACCGCCGCATTATAAGAATCGTTTATTTTTTCTCCATAACCGCGCTCAACAAAGCCTGCCAAAAGTGGCTTATTGAGACGTTGTAATTGTTCAAAAAAATCAGCATCCAATTGATCCAAACTAGATGCAATTGCAGCCTCCGGCCAAATAATCAACTCCGCATCATTAAATTGAGAGCTCAGCCTAAAATACTTATCAAGAATATACTTGCGTTTTTCAGGATTCCACTTAGTTTCTATAGGGATAACCGATTGAACCATAGCAACATTAATCGTATCACCGCGGGGCTGAGTCCAATCGTGCCACGATAGAAGCTTCCCACCAATGATTATCATCATTAGAATAACTACTGGAATCAAGCAATTCTTTCCTTTACATAGACAAATCGACGCAAGACAGCCCGCCTGAATGGCTACTATCAACGATAAGCCGTGAACACCTGTAATGGAGGCATACACATCAAGAAAAATACCGGACTGACTATAGCCCGTTTCAAGCCATGGAAATCCTCCAAAAAGATAGTTCCGCACCACTTCGATGAGCACCCAAAATGCTGGCATAATGCACAATAGTTGGATCTGAATATTCGAGTGTGAAATACGATTATAAAGAAGAGCCGCGAGTGCAGGATACAAAGAAAGGATACCGACAAAGACTACAACACAAAAGCCAGCTAACAACATCGGCATTCCGCCAAACGTATGGAGACTGACATAGACCCACGAGGCTCCAACACCGAAAGCCGCAAAGCCAAAGACAAAACCACTTTTTATGGCGAGCCTTACGGGAAGTCGATACTGAATAACAAAAAGACCGGCAAGGGCACACGGCATTAGCCAAAACCAGTAAAATGGTGCGAAAGCGAATGGAACTGACAGACCCAATAAAAAGCCAGATAGTAGTGGTCGTCGTGTTAATACTTTTTCTAAAACTTCAAAAAGTGACGCGAACATAAAATGTACTAATCACTTGCATCTTGAGTAGATAAACGATCAACACGCAATAAGTGAATACGTCTGCTGTCCGCATTTAAAACCTCAAATGCAAATCCAGAAAATTTAACAGACTCACCTCGCTGAGGCACGTATCCGAAATGACTAACAACCGCGCCACCTAATGTATTGAACTCTTCATGGTCGAGATTGGCTGATAAATATTCGTTGAAATCCTCTAGATCAATGACGGCCTTTACGACATACTCATTTTCAGCACGTTGCATGACCATGCCTTCTTCTTCATCAACATCATGCTCATCCTCAATTTCACCAACAATCTGCTCCAACACATCCTCAATAGTTACGAGTCCAGCGATACCTCCATACTCGTCGACAACAATTGCCATATGATTTCGACTAGCCCTAAACTCACTGAGTAAAACATTCAAGCGCTTGCTTTCGGGAATTACTACGGCATGACGCAACATGTCTCGCCAAGAAAATGTCTCACTATCATCCTGAAAGAGTCTGAGTAAATCCTTTGCCAATAAAACGCCCACAACTTTATCCCTGTCGCCGTCAGTTACCGGAAACCGCGAATGTGCTGATTCAATAATGGTAGGTAACATTTCCCGTGGACTATCGCTCTTGTCAAGAACGATCATTTGCGCACGAGGAACCATAATATCGCGAACCTGAAGCTCAGATACTTGAACCACACGTTCGATAGTATCTAAGGCATCCTGACCGAGTAAACCTTGTTTTTCGGCCTCACGAAGTATCTCAAATAAATCTTCGCGCGTATAACCTTGACCCAATACGCGCTGAAACCATCTCTGTAATCCCTTACGAAACCCTGATTGAGAGTCGTTCATATTAACTATTTTGTTCCTCATTGATTATATATGGATTTTTAATCCCTATTTTCGCTAACACGGCTATTTCGATTTGCTCCATTTCTTGGGCATCTTTATCGACCATGTGATCGTAACCCAGCAAATGGAGGACACCATGGACTATCATGTGTGCAAAATGTGAACGATAGGGCTTTCCTTGAGTCATAGCCTCCCTTGCCACAACCGGTTGACATATCGCAAGGTCACCCAAGATTCTAATATCGATCCCTGCAGGGCTTTCACATGGAAATGACAATATATTTGTTGCTCCGCCTTTATTCCGATAAGTAGAATTTAGATAACTACTATCCTGCTCGTTAATAATGCGAATTCCCAATTCATGATAATCATCAGTTTGTATAGCCAATGCAGCAGATACCCAACCAGCAATTTCCAAATCAGAGGGAATTTCTTTACTGTCGGTTTGGTTATCGACAAAAAGTTCCACTTTTCTTTCTAACCCTCACCATCTTGGTTACTTGCTTCGTAAGCTTCGACTATTCGCTGGACGAGATGATGTCGAACCACATCGTGAGACTTAAATCGTGTAAAACTAATATCATTAATTTCGGATAGAATATTAATAGCATGAATTAAGCCAGACGACCTTCGGGAAGGTAAATCGATCTGTGATGGATCACCGGTTATTACGGCAGTCGAACCAAATCCTATTCGAGTCAGGAACATTTTCATTTGTTCGCGAGTAGTATTTTGAGCTTCGTCTAAAATAATAAATGCATCGTTTAGCGTTCGGCCACGCATATAAGCCAACGGAGCGAGCTCAATCACACCACGTTCAACCAGCTTACCGACACGGTCAAATCCTAACATGTCATATAAGGCATCATATAAGGGTCGAACATAGGGGTCGACTTTCTGGCCTATGTCTCCAGGTAAAAAGCCAAGATTTTCTCCAGCTTCAACTGCAGGCCGCACCAGAACTATTCGCTCAACGTCGCCTTGACTTAAGGCTTGTACAGCACATGCAACCGCTAAAAATGTCTTACCTGTACCGGCCGGCCCAACGCCAAAACTTATATCAAACTTCATAATACTTTCAATATAAATCCGTTGGTGACGATTCATAGATCGAATACTAATTTTTCCGGCTTTCATAGTCATACCGGATGACTCATTGTCGCCATCGAATCCTGAGGAACGAGTAATTGACAAATGTATATCTTCTCTTGTTAGCGAACTCTTTTGCTCGGTTTCACGGTACAAAGATGTGAGTATTTGTTCGGTCTGTTGCACCTGTTTAGCCCGTCCATCGACATAAAATAAATTACCCCGATTCGAAATAACCACTTTCAAACGCTCTTCGATCAGCTTTAAATTATCGCCGTGTTCTCCACACAAAGAGGCCAACCGGCTATTATCTTCGGGTTCGAGTGGAAATGATTTTGGGGAGGTGATGACTTTCAAGAGAAACAGACAGCAACCAGTCTAGAGGTGTATATCACAAGATTAAGGACAAGTAAGGCACGCGCGCAAGGGTCATCGAATTATTGTCAGATTAACTAACGAAGAGTCTATTTATATTAATTCGCAATAGCAAGACTGGAATAATCGACAGCCTGCATGCCATATGAATGAATTGTTCGCGCGCGTAATGAATTTGGTAATGCCTCAGTAATTGCAACAGGTATCACTCGTCCGATTAAGGAAGAATTACCGTCAAAATTAACAACCCTATTATTTTCAGTTCGCCCACTCATCTGCGCCTCGGTCTTTCGAGACGTTCCTTCAACTAACACATTCTGTCTAGTGCCGACCATATCTCTGCTGATGCAAGCCGCATTCTCATTTATGGTGGCTTGCAAATGGGCTAATCGCCGTTTCTTTTCAGTCATTGGTACATCATCGTTCAGGAACGCCGCGGGGGTACCTGGTCGTTGGCTATAAATAAAACTAAATGACTGGTCATAGCCGACGTATTCAATCAGATCCATCGTATCTTGAAAATCTTTTTCTGTTTCGCCTGGAAAACCAATTATAAAATCTGACGACATGCTGATTCCGGGACGATTTACTTTTATCGAGTCGACTAGATCCTTGTATTCCGCGACAGAGTAGTTTCGTTTCATCTGCGCCAGAATACGGTTTGATCCGCTCTGCACAGGTAAGTGTAAATGACTGACCAACTCGGGTATATCTGCATAGACATCAACCAGATCGTTGTTAAAATCCTGCGGATGGGATGTAGTATATCGAATTCGTTGAATGCCATCGATTTCAGCCACGTATCGTATCAGTTTAGCTAAATCAGCTTTATCACCAGTATGAGTTTCACCTCTATATCCATTAACATTTTGTCCTAAGAGATTTACTTCACGCACACCTTGTTGTGCCAGTTGATAAACCTCTGCAATTACATCATCAAACCCTCGACTAAATTCTTCACCGCGTGTGTAGGGCACTACGCAAAAACTACAATATTTGCTGCATCCCTCCATAATTGATACAAACGACTTAACTCCATTAACGCTAGGCGTTGGCAAATTATCAAATTTTTCAATTTCCGGAAAACTTGTGTCTATTTGCGGCACCCGCGACTCAAGCACGTTAGTCAACATCGTAGGTAATCGGTGATACGTTTGTGGTCCGAAAATCAAATCTACGTAAGGTGCACGCTTGCGTATAAGATCACCTTCCTGACTCGCAACACAACCACCAACTCCGATTACCAAATCAGGATTTTTCTCTTTCCATGGACGCCATCGGCCCAGAGCCGAAAACACTTTTTCCTGAGCCTTTTCGCGAACCGAACACGTGTTCAGGAGAAGCATAGTAGCTTCTTCTGGCGCATCTACTTTGCGCATGCCGTGGCTTTCTGCCAACAAATCTACGATTCGGGCTGAGTCGTAGTCATTCATTTGACAACCAAAAGTTTTTATATATACGGTTCCAGACATTATTGGGATCAGTTACTCAAAAAATTATATGCGTAATTGCCGAATTATGCCGAAACTTGAACAATATAACCACTAAGTTATGTTCATCTATAGAGAAGAAAAGCACGTAAAACCAAAATAAAATAATGGAACTTATTCGTTAAATCCCTATAACTTTCTTCTAAAGTTCAAATATTATGCGTAACATAGCTTATTAATAACTAGATTAGGTCAAAGATAGTGAGCCCATATAACAAAAACGATGATCCGAAACTCAGGCCACGTTACACAGGAATACCTACATTTTTGAGAGCTGAATACACTAATTCACTCGAAGAGGTTGATATTGGCCTGGTAGGCATTCCCTTCGACGGTGGTGTTACAAACCGACCTGGCGCACGACACGGACCCCGAGAAATCCGAAATCAATCTAGCTTAATTCGCACAATAAACCAAAGTACCGGCATCGCTCCGCACGAACTGTGTCGTATTAGAGATATTGGCGATGCCTGGGTTAGCAGTCCTTATCACCTTGAAACCAGTCTGGACGAAATTGCACAACACTTTGAACGTATCCATACCGCGGGGGTAATTCCTCTTTCCGCAGGTGGTGACCATTCAGTAACTTTGCCCATATTTAGGGCAATTGCTAAAGACAATCCGGTTGGTATGGTTCATTTCGACGCACATTGCGATACGGGTGACGATTACCTTGGTTCAAAATTTCATCATGGCGCACCCTTTCGTAGAGCTGTAGAAGAAGGCTTACTCGACCCCAAACGCACGGTACAAATCGGTATACGTGGAAGCGTCAATATGCCGGATATGTGGGATTTTAGCCACGATACTGGGATGCGTGTGATCTATATGGAAGAGCTACACGAACGAGGCTGGAAATCAGTCATGGACGAGGCCAAGGAGATTGTAGGTGACGGCCGAACTTACATCAGTTTTGATGTCGATGGATTAGACCCAGTATATGCACCTGGAACAGGGACACCGGAAATCGGAGGATTTACCTCTGCTGAGGCCCAATTCATGATTCGCGCGCTACGTGGCTTAAACCTAGTTGGAGGTGATGTAGTAGAAGTCGCACCGGCTTTTGATCCAAGTGGAAATACGGCGATGGTGGGCGCAACAATTTTGTTTGAAATTTTATGCGTAGTAGCGGACTCTATATTCGGAAAAAATAAGTAGCCTCGAACACTAATCCCAGCGGTGGTCTCTGACCTGAACCGTATTATTTACTATTCGGATCGGAAAGGTTTCAAGATCTTCATACGCAGGGGCACATAACACCTCACCCGTTTTAATATTGAAACGGGCGCCGTGTCTTGGGCATTCCAACTCGTATCCTTTCACACAGCCGCTGGCTATTTCGCCACCATCATGACTACAGACATCTTCAACGGCAAAAAAATCACCGTTGATATTAAACACAGCAACCATTACATCATCAACATCGACTACAGTTGACGTACCCTGCGCTATGGCATCAACCGCATCTACTACTACCCATTCAGACATTTAGAAAAATCCTAATTCAAGTCGAGCGGCTTCCGTCATGCGATCCTGTGTCCATGGTGGATCCCAGACAACTTCTACATGTGTATCTGTAACTCCATCCAATTTATTTATTTCAGACTCTATCATTCCCGGGAACGTCTGGGCTACTGGACACCCAGGCGCTGTAAGTGTCATGTCAATGTCAATATTTGCTTGAGCATCAATATCCACACGATAGATCAAACCGAGATCATATATGTTAACCGGAATTTCAGGATCATAAATTTCCCGCAGTGCCAAAATTACACGATCATGTAATTCATCAAACCCAGATAGCTCCAAGCTATGGTGATTAAACTCATAAGTTGAGTCGGTTCCAGTGAGATTTTCTATAGTAGTCATTTTACAATATGTATTTAACTGAAGATTTTGTGTATTTTATCGATGGAGGTATATACCGAATCGATCTCATTGAAGGTGTTGTAAACACCAAATGATATTCGAGCTGTTGCAGGAAGACTAAAATGTTGCATAACCGGCATTGCGCAATGATGTCCGGTACGGATAGCGATACCATCAGCATCCAACATTAAACCGACATCATTAGCGTGAATATCATCCAATACAAAGGATAACACCCCCGCTTTCTCCGGTGCCGTTCCAATTACTCGCATCCATTTGCGCTCATTAGCCAAATGAGTTGCATATGCTAAAAGAGCAGCTTCATGCTCGGCAATTCTCGATTTACCAATTTCTTGCATAAACCGGATTGCATAATCCAATCCTATACTCCCGGAAATATCCGGTGTACCTGCTTCAAACTTCCACGGTAAAGTATTGTATTCCGTATGCTCAAATGTAACCTTACGAATCATCTCACCGCCGCTTTGCCACGGTGCCATACGATCAAGCAGATCTTCTTTGCCATACAGCACACCAACCCCCGTTGGGCCATACATTTTATGCGCGGAGAATGCGTAAAAATCACAATCCAATTCTTGCATATCGACACCACAATGCGGCACCGCTTGTGCACCATCGAGCAGCACCACGGCTCCTGCATCATGAGCCAATATTGTCATTTCTTTGACGGGGTTCACGGTGCCTAACGCGTTTGACACATGGGTCATCGCAACCATTTTTGGGGACCTTTGCAAATGCTGCTTATACACATCAAGATTGAGTTGACCATCGTCGTGAATTGGCACCACCAGTAATTTCGCCTTCCGCCGCTCGCACATCATTTGCCAGGGGACAATATTGGCATGATGCTCCATCTCGGTAACGACAACACTATCACCTTCATTCACGAAGCTCTCTCCATAACTGAAAGCGACTAAATTAATGGCCTCAGTAGCACCACGAACAAATATAACTTCATTAGTGGAATTTGCATTTATAAATGAGCGAACCGATTCACGCGCTTGCTCAAACCCATCAGTTGCACGCTCGCTTAATGTATGAATACCGCGATGAACATTAGAGTGATCATGTAGATAGTAGTTCGAAATAGCATCAATCACAGAACGCGGCTTTTGAGAACTAGCAGCACTATCAAAATAAATAAGAGGTTTATCTTTTACCGTCTGATGCAAAATTGGAAACTGCTGGCGAATCCCAGCGACATCCAACTCGCTCGCAAACTCTGACACTTTGCTAAAATTCGATACACTCATCTAATTAGGTATCCTGTCCCGATCCGATTCGAGTTTCAATATAAGTACGAACGCCTTCCCGGGAAATACCCGTTAGAGCTTCATGAGCAAAAGCTGTGGTCAGCAATCCCCGTGCCGTCTGCTCGTCGATGCCACGAGAACGCAAATAGAAAACAGAATCAGTATCCAATTGACCCACTGTCGCCCCGTGAGAGCATTTAACATCATCTGCATAAATCTCAAGTTGTGGTTTGGTATCGATCTCAGCATCACGCGATAGCAATAAGGTTTGATTTCGCTGTTCTGAATCAGTACCTTGCGCATCCTTAGCAACAACGATCCGGCCGTGAAATATGTTTCGTGATCTTCCGTCCAGCACACTCTTATAATGCTCATGACTCGTGCAATTTGGAACGTTATGATTGATCTGAGTATGATGATCAACGTGCTGTCGACCACTGATACTGGTCAAGCCGTTAACAAAACATTCTGCACCAGGTTCATCCAACTCAACTAGCACGTCATTACGAATTAACTGACCATCAAGCGAAACAGTATTTACAGTAAACGTACTGTCAGCTTTTTGGCGAACAAACAAACCACCAATATGTCCAGACTTTTCGCCCTCTTCCTGAAGCTTACAAAGTTCCAGCGTGGCCTTTCCACCAACAAAAACTTCATCTACTGCATTCGTCAAATAGGCGTTCTGACTGTTATCAACATACCTTAAAAGTATATCGCATCTGCTATTGTCGCCCAGAATAATTAGGTTACGGGGTTGTACTAGTGGGGCAACAGCGTCTGTCGAATTCAAGAACGTAACTTCGACCGGTCGTTGAATATGCACATTCTCAGAAACGTGCAAAAATAAACCATCCGACAAAAAAGCGTCATTTAAGGCCGAAAAACCATGATGCTTCTCTGGTAGCGCTTTGCCGAGGTATTGTTGGACAATGTTCGCATCGGAATTTGCCAAACTACCGATAATAGTTCCGGCCGGTAAAGAATCCAGATCGGACAAGTCATCGCGCAACTTTCCGTTTTCAAAAACCACATGTAAGACATCGTCTTCGCTCAAAGAAGATAGCCCTTCAATAGAACTCGTCGATGGAAAAAAGTCATAACTTCTCTTGGTAAGAGCGCGGGTATCCGTATATTTCCAGTCTTCAAGTTCACTCGTTGGAAAATTTAAACTTGAAAACTGCGCTATTGCTTTTTTACGATAATCATTCAACCAATCTGCACCATAGGCAGATTGATCCGCTATAGACTCCTCAAACGCAACAAGAGCATTATTCTTTGTTAGTGCAAGTGCAATTTCCATTTTTATACCGCTGCGGCCTGAGGTTCGTTATCAACCCATGAATACCCGCTTGATTCAAGCTCCATAGCCAACTCCTTCCCGCCAGATCGAACAACCTTTCCATTTGCTAACACATGCACAAAGTCAGGAACAATGTAATCGAGCAAGCGCTGATAATGTGTCACCACAATCATCGAACGATCCGCTGCGCGGAGTGCATTCACACCTTTGGCTACGACTTTCAAAGCATCAATATCTAAACCAGAATCGGTTTCATCCAAAACCGCCAGCATAGGCTCGAGCATTGCCATTTGAAGTATTTCATTACGTTTTTTTTCACCACCTGAAAAGCCTTCATTAACTGATCGGTGTAAAAACTCATCTCGCATTTCAACCAATTTTAGTTTTTCACGAACACGCTTTAAAAATTGCATAGCGTCAAGCTCTGGTTCGCCCCGATACTCACGAATAGCATTTAAAGCGGCCTTGAGTAGATACACATTGCTAACACCGGGGATCTCAACTGGATACTGAAAAGCCAAAAAAACGCCCGCCCGAGCTCTTTCTTCCGGATTAAGTTCCTGTAAATCCTGGCCAAGATAGGTAATTGAACCTGCGGTCACCTCGTACTTATCTCGCCCAGCCAGCACATTCGCCAATGTACTCTTGCCAGAACCATTCGGACCCATAATGGCGTGCACTTCCCCACGCCCTATTTCAAGGTTAATTCCTTTCAGAATTGGTTTCCCATCAACACTAGCTTCCAGATTTTTAATACTTAACATTACAATACGTGTCCAAAAAATATAATTGCGAGATATTACTCACAGGAGATTCTTTAAAATTAATGCCGAGGCGTAACTATCCAACGGCTCCTTCAAGACTAATACCCAGCAATTTCTGGGCTTCGACCGCAAATTCCATCGGTAATTCGCGAAGTACTTCCTTACAAAATCCGTTAACAATCATCGAAACAGCATCTTCCTCAGAAAGCCCTCTCTGTCGACAATAAAACAACTGATCTTCACCAATACGCGATGTTGTCGCTTCATGCTCGATAGTCGCAGATGGATTTTTCACTTCGATATATGGAAACGTATGTGCGCCGCATTTATCGCCCATTAGTAACGAATCACATTGAGAGTGGTTCCGGGCATTTTCTGCTCCTTTCAAAATCTTCACCAAACCGCGATAGGATTGTTGTCCACGACCTGCGGATATTCCTTTAGAAACAATCGTGCTGGAAGTGTCTTTACCAATATGAACCATCTTGGTTCCGGTGTCAGCTTGTTGCTTATTGTTGGTAAGCGCCACCGAATAAAACTCGCCGATCGAACCATCACCTTCCAGTATCACACTCGGGTATTTCCAAGTGATGGCGGATCCTGTCTCAACTTGAGTCCAAGATATCTTAGATTTTGTCCCACGACAAATTCCACGTTTAGTAACAAAATTGTATATTCCACCGCGCCCTTCCTCGTCACCGGGATACCAATTTTGAACGGTGGAGTATTTTATTTGTGCTCCATTTAATGCGACTAACTCAACAACAGCCGCATGCAACTGATTTTCATCGCGCATTGGTGCCGTGCAGCCTTCTAGATACGACACATAAGAATCATCTTCAGCAATTATTAATGTGCGTTCGAACTGTCCGGTATTTAACGCATTTATTCGAAAATATGTTGATAGCTCCATTGGGCAACGAACACCTTTTGGTATAAAGACGAAAGAACCATCGCTAAATACCGCTGAATTAAGTGCCGCGTAGTAATTGTCAGTTACCGGCACAACCGAACCCATATATTGTTTTATCAATTCAGGATATTCGTGAACTGCCTCTGATATAGGGCAGAAAATCACACCTGCTTCTTTCAGGTTTGCCTTAAAGGTTGTGGCAACCGAAACGCTGTCAAATACCGCGTCCACTGCTACCCCAGCCAGCATTTTTTGCTCTTCGATGGGTATACCTAATTTATTGTAGGTCTCTATAATCTTAGGGTCCACTTCATCTAAACTGGCGGGTCCATCAGATGGGCTTTTCGGGGCAGAGTAATAGCTGATACTCTGAAAATCAATTTTCGGATAATCGACCTGAGCCCACTCTGGCTCTGTCATGGTTTTCCATTTGGCAAATGCATCAAGGCGCCACTCAAGCATAAATGCGGGTTCACCTTTTTTTGCAGAAAGTGCACGAACTGTATTTTCATCAAGACCCGGGGCAAAAGTATCCGCCTCAATGTCTGTTACAAAGCCTTCTTTGTATTCCCGACGAACCAGTGTTTCAAGATCTGGGGCTGTGGCCATAATAATTTACTCGTTACAACTAAAACTTCAAAATAGACGAAAGTAGTGATACCGATGGCAAACTACTTCACTTTAACAAACGAACAGAAAGCTAACTTACTCCGTCAAAGACGACTGTTGCTCTTCTGTCACTAACATTTACCGCGCCGGTACTCGCACACTCACGACTTCGTTGCCGGCTAATTAATTCCTGCAAACTGATCTCATCGAGAAACTCAAAAATCTTTGAACTGAGATCACTCCACAACTCATGGGTCAAGCAACGCTCTCCATCAAGACAATTTTCCCGACCGGCGCACATAGTAATATCTATACTTTCATCAACGGATGTAACAATATCAGCTATAGAAATCGCACTTGGAGCTCGCCCTAACTTGTATCCACCACCCGGCCCGCGGGTGCCTTTAACCAACTTGTTTTTCCGCAACCGTGAAAACAGCTGTTCTAGATAGGACAACGAAATTTCCTGACTCGTAGCAATATCCTGCAAACTTACCGGCTTAACATGCTGATTCAAGGCTAGGTCTAACATTGCCGTTACGGCATAACGACCTTTAGTAGTCAATCTCATTTAGTTCATCAACCGAAATAAAGATAGGGGATAAGAGCGAGTATAAAACCTCTGAGTAATAACCCACTAAAACGGTGTGGAATGGTACAAATCCCTACTATTTTAGTCAAGTATTAATACATGACAATAAAGATAAATACTGAAGCATCTTCAAAAAAATAGAACGGACTATGCATGCAATGGCGGATTCTCATATCTACACTTTTACTCTAGTGAACCCGTTCTTGAGTTTTAGAGCAGATAAAAAGGCGCTAACAACACCATACGCTGGTTTATTCAGACAACTTTTTCGGTTTGACAATAAATATATTGGTTAAACAATATACAAACCATTTTAATCTATGATATTTTCATTCTTCCTACGACCTGTGTCTATCACAGAACAATTTACATTGAGGGGAAAATCACTTATGGCAGTCAAAAAAAAGGTTGTCGCTAAAAAAGCTGCAGCACCTAAGAAGGCTACAGCAATAGCTACCAAACAAACTAAAACCCAAGTAATTCAGGCACTAGTAGATAGTACGGGCTTATCGAAAAAGGAAATTACTGCCGTATTCAACGACCTTGGTGAATTAATTGAACGGCATATGCGTAAGCGCGGCTCCGGTGAATTCACAATTCCACAAACAGGCGTTAAAATTCGAAGAGTGAAAAAACCCGCACGAAAAGCCAGAATGGGTCGAAACCCGGCTACTGGAGAAAGTATTAAAATTGCTGCGAAACCCGCATCAACAACTGTTCGTGTAACAGCCTTAAAAGGGCTCAAAGATACAGTCGGTTAATTCTTGCCGCCCATAAGGCGCCTTTTGTGGCGCCTTTGTTAGGCTCGACCCCTTCTGTCATACAAAGGGTGTCGTCCACGAGCCACACCCAATACACACGAGCCACACCCAATACAAATGACCTTCATTTCCCTGTACGGAATATTTAGAAGCGAGCAAGTTTACGGGAGACCAAGCATTCTCCTTTTGCTGGAACGTAAGTTTCAATTAGCTAATTTCATCACTACCATAAATCAGCTAAAAAACTTAGTTGAATACGCCCAAGTAGAAAATCTACTTACTCCACTGCAAAAAAAATCTTTCCACGCAACACATCCAGCGTAAGTTTCTTCGCTATGTATTTGCAATTCTAATTTTCAATCCTTCAAGTAAATCATCAAATGCTGGGGGCGGTGCACCGTCGGTAACCAGATAGCTTCCATTTTTTAGTTGAGGTTGTCGAAGCGCCGGTTTCCTTTTCTGCGGCGTAAACTTTGAATGATCTACCGCCATAATTGTGTAGTCGGCATTCTCCATCATGGCGGTAGCAATATCGACTTCACATTGTTCATGCACCAGAAAACCATTTTGCGACTCAACCATTGAGGCTGAGAGAAGAACATAGTCAACCTGCATCCGCTCAATAACCTCGAACGCCGATCGATCAAAAGCTGCACCGTCGTGATCCCGCAATTGTGTACCGGCCATAGAAACGTTGTTGCCTGGAATCATCGACAAAGTACTGGCAACAAACGCAGAATTGGTTACAACTGTTAGTTGCTGTCGAGTTCTCAATGCTTGTGCAGCAAAGGCCGATGTTGAGCCCGTATCGATAGCTATGCTATCTCCATCTTGCACGATACTTGCAATCTCATGCGCAATAGCTACCTTCGCTTCACGATTGAGATTCATCCTAGCCAAAAAGGGGGGATCAGACGTCTTTCGATTTGATACCAATGCTCCATGTACTTTGCGCAATTCTCCACGCTCGACCAAAGGCCGAGATATTCGTCGAATGGTTTGGTCCGTCACCCCTAGAATTCGTGACAGCTCAATGACAGTAACCATACCGCGCATATCCACTGTGTGCAGTAGTTGGGATTCGTGTTTCGACATAGTTAATCTACTAGGGCGTTAACGTGTGTCTTATGCAGCGCATGCACCGGCGTTTTTACCGGTAATTTACAAACTACCACGAGTTGATTACTCGTGCGCTTTACACGAAATTCACGATATTTAGCGGCATTCAATTTATCTCTCCAGAATGAATTAAATTTAGCAACTGCCCATGCAGCTCCGGTGTCGCAGCTGTCAATGTACGCCCATCGGAATGCATAGATAATGGAGCGCCCAACCAATCCGTCATAATGCCTCCAGCAGCTTCAACAACAGCTGATACGGGCAGGAAATCATACGGTTTTAGGTCGTAGTCAACGACCGCATCTACAAGACCGCGTGCGACCAATGCATGTGGGTAACAGTCTGCACCTAAGCGCCGCAGATTTCCCGCACGAATCAACCGAGAAAATACTTCTGGCTCATTCAATGCCAGTTTGTCGCCCTCATTAATGAATAATTTTGCCTGATCTAAAAATTGACAATCGCTTACTTTAATAAGGCTGCCATTGCATGTTGCGGACATGCCTTTAGCACCTGTGTAAATCTCCGATAATGCCGGCATTTGAATAATGCCTAGCTCGGGGCGTCCATCAATGAGCTTACCCAATAATATGCCAAACAGCGGAAGGCCGGTAATATAAGACCGTGTGCCGTCGATAGGATCGATAATCCATGTGTCGCCACCGTCACCGGTCTGACCGAACTCTTCGCCAAATATGGACTCCCCAGGAAAGGCCTGTTCTAACCCATCTCTGATCACCCGCTCGGTTGCTTTATCAGCAATGGTCACTGGGCTTTGATCTGCCTTCGTATCAAACTCGGGATTATTCAGGAAATAGGACATACTCATATTTGCAGCACGTTTTGTAATTTCTAGCGCCTTTTCCAATCTATGCGAATTTTCAGACATAAAAAATCTCGTTGTTGACTCAAATGCTTGAGCCTAGCAAATTTCTGTGTTCAATAGTTCTGAGTTCGATAGTAACGAATAATTCACCTTAAAACGACTGAATAGAACAATTATTATTTTAAAATGTCGAATAATGTTGATTTATTAATTGAAATCTGTTGCTATTGGTACCGTTACTGGCGCACCAAAGCATTCCCTATTTACATTAACAGCGCTAGCACTTATTCGGAGAAAACGAATGAAGAAACTATCAATCGCATGTGCTGCACTCTTTATGGCCACTTCCGTGTCTGCACAAGAATCTAACGATCCTATCAAACTAACGTTACATGATTGGTCAGGACAACTTATTACGACCACGCTAATGGGCGAAGTTTTGGAAGAGGCCGGTTATAACATCGAGTACGTTCAAGCAGACTACATCGCCCAATTTGCAGGTTTAAAAACTGGCGACCTACATGTTGCCATGGAAATATGGGAAACAACTGGCCGCGAAGCTATGGATGAAGCTTTTGCCACTGGCAAGGTCGTTAATCTTGGCGAAACAGGCATGCAGGCCATTGAAGAATGGTGGTATCCCGAATACATGAAAGAGCAATGCCCAGGATTACCAAACTGGGAGGCGCTGAAGGATTGTGCCGACGCTTTTTCAACACCAGAAACGGCACCTTTAGGTCGATACCTTGGTGGTCCGGTAACCTGGGGTGGATTTGATGACGAACGTGTAGAGGCACTCGGCCTAGACTTTGAAGTTGTTCACGCTGGAACAGACGCCGCGTTATTTGCAGAACTTGAAGCGGCCTATCAACGTAAGGACCCAATTATTCTATGGGTTTATTCACCTCACTGGGCACCTTCAAAATACGCTGGGGAGTTTGTTGATTTTCCCGCATATTCGGCTGAATGTTACAACGATGCGTCAGTTGGTCTAAACCCTAATGCAGCATATGACTGTGGTAAACCACGTGGTCCTATCTGGAAAGTGTCGTGGGCAGGTTTGAGCGACAAATGGCCGAATGCAGCAAAAACCATCGAAAATTTCACTATCAGCAATGATGAAATGGGTCAGATGGTTGCAGAAGTTGATTTGAACGGTAAAACAGTTGCAGATGTTGTTGCTACCTGGATGGGTGCAAACAAAGACAAATGGGCCAGTTGGATCGCTAAATAGTCGTTAGTTTACGTTTAAGACCAAAAGCGCCCTCAGCAGAGGGCGCTAAATTCAAAAGTATCTTTATGTCTCCTTCCGGTTTATAAGAAAACTAACTAAAAAAAACATACTTATATACGCAAAATGAGTGCATCACTAATCCTGGACTGCCGTGATATTTGGAAGCTTTATGGCAACCACGCCGATAGTTATCTGGCAAAACACCCCCACCCAAGTTCTGCCGATTTACAGAAAGCTAACTTAATCGGTGCCGTACGTGCTGCCAACGTACAAATTCACCAAGGAGAAATTTTTGTCATTATGGGGTTGTCGGGATCAGGAAAGTCTACGTTAGTTAGATGTCTGTCACGATTAGTCGAACCCACAGCGGGAAAAATTTATTTCGATGGCAAAGATTTACTCGCTTCTACAGAGGCTGAATTAATTGAGATAAGACGCAAGAAAATGGGCATGGTGTTTCAACATTTCGCATTATTGCCCCATCTAACCGTATTGGAAAACGCCGCCTTTCCATTGGACATCCAAGGTGTAAATAAAAAAATACGAGAAAAACGTGCCCGCGAAGTAATTGAGTTGGTCGGTTTAAAAGGCCGGGAAGATTACTTCCCCCGCGAGCTTTCGGGAGGCCAACAACAGCGGGTAGGAATTGCCCGCTCATTAGCCGTTGAGCCAGACCTTTGGTTTCTGGACGAACCTTTCTCGGCTCTCGACCCACTAATTCGCAGAGAAATGCAGGACGAGTTTTTACGTTTGCAAAACATTCTGCATAAGACCATAGTTTTCATCACACATGATTTTGATGAAGCCGTTCGGTTGGCGGATCGCATCGCAGTAATGAAAGACGGATCAATTGAACAAGTCGCAACACCTGAAGAGCTAATATTAAAACCTGCCACTGACTATGTGGCCGAGTTCACTAGACATGCTAACCGCTCAAAGGTACTAAAGGCGGTGTCTATTATGGAACCTTTGATAAGCACCTCTTTCGCAGGCGAACTCCCCTACGATGCCGTAATAGAAAGCATAGCCGATCAGGTAGAGTCGGCAGAATTACCATACAAGCTAATGCAAGACGGCAAAGCTATCGGACAAATTAGCCGCAAAGCTGTTATTGATGTATTAGTTGGTCGCGAGTGATTGCACGTTTCGTAAAATCCAGTACCGCCCTGTGGGGACTACTCTTTGCAATAACCTGGGCATTATCAAACTACTCCTTTCAGCTATACAAAACATACGATGCGCGCTGGATCATTCGATACCCCAAGCAATGGGAGCTTCCTTTAGAGAATGTTATTAGCGATTTCTTCGACTGGCTAGCCGAGACCGCAGGCTTCTACCTCTTTAGTTTTAAAGATCTCACTCGCGCTATCGCGGCTTTGATCGAAGCACCTTATCAAGTGCTACGAAATTTGCTAATCGAGGGATTTCAATCCGGATACGGTGATACCGCCGTGCAATTGGCCCCATCACTTAGTTGGATCGCGATCATCATCGCCGCTATTGCCATCGGTCATTACGCACGTAATTGGGCCCTTGCTGCATTAATCGGCATATGTTTCACTTATCTGGCCGTGTTTGGACAATGGGAAAGCGCGATGATTACACTTTCGTCGGTGTTAATAGCCGTGCCACTAGGCGCAGTGGGAGGTTTGCTACTCGGCATCTCCGCCTATCGTAGACCCTGGTTTGACAAGACTCTACGACCGGTTTTGGACTTAATGCAAACTGTCCCCGTGTTCGCCTATTTAGTACCTATCCTTATCCTATTTGGCTTCGGACCGGTCGCTTCGTTAATCGCCACAATAATCTATGCGATGCCACCAATGGTTCGTGTCACCATCGTCGCGCTAAAAAGTGTACCTGAAGAATTCGTCGAGGCGGGTCGCATGGCAGGATCCACACAAAGGCAGATGATGTGGAAGGTACTCGTTCCATCGGCCGCGCCCACTTTAATGGTCGGTGTAAATCAGGTCATTATGTTGACACTCAACATGGTTATCATTGCTTCAATGATAGGCGCCGGAGGACTGGGTTTTGATGTGCTGGCATCATTACGTAAACTCGATATTGGTGGCGGGATAGAAGCAGGTCTGGGAATAGTGGTATTGGCTATAGCACTTGATCGTGGTAGCCAGGCTTTTGCAACTCGACGACAACAGTACATACCTACCGGCAACATATTGCAACGTAAGCCTCGATTGGTCACTGTTCTAATGGTGATTGTCGTTACTCTACTCGTAGGTAAGTTTTACTCAAGCATACAGGCCTACCCTGAAAGTTTGACCATCACTACCGGTCACTTCTGGTCAGAAACGATGAAATACATTAACGTAAATTTCTTTGATACGTTTGAATCGATCAAAACAGTCATACTTCAATGGCTGTTGCTACCTGTTAAGAAATTCTTCTCAGGTATTCCTTGGGCCTGGGGCATTATCGTTACCGGCATGATCGCGTGGCGTGTTGGCGGTTGGCGACTTGGCTTGCTAGCATTTCTACTAATGACTTTTATAGCCGCATCTGGCCTATGGTCAAAGGCCATGATCACAATATACCTTTGCGGTGTGTCTGTTTTTCTCGCCACTATCATTGGTATACCCTTAGGCATCTGGGCGGCAGAAAGTCCTAGGGCCGGTCGGGTTATTCTTGGCCTGATGGATACATTGCAGACACTGCCGAGTTTTGTCTATCTTATTCCCGTGATTATGTTATTTCGGGTTGGTGATTTTAGTGCAATGATAGCGGTAGTTCTCTATGCACTTGCGCCTGCTGTGCGTTATGCCGCTCACGGTTTACGTGAAGTTCCTACCCAGCTTATTGAAGCTGGTTTGGTGGCCGGCTGTACGAAAAGACAGCTACTGTGGAGAATAAAACTACCATTGGCAACACCACAACTATTACTTGGGTTGAATCAAACTATAATGCTTGCATTATCCATGTTGGTTATTACCGCCTTGGTTGGAACACGAGATTTGGGTCAGGAAGTATACATTGCATTAACTAAAGCAAACGCCGGGCAAGGCGTGGTTGCAGGTCTTTGTGTCGCGTTCATCGCTATTATTTCTGATCGTATTGTAAACGCGTTGGCTGAAGATCGACGCAACAGACTCGGACTTTAAATGTGAATACTGTTACTCGTATAGAACAATTGAATTGCTTCTCAAATGCCACTGAAATTCAGCCCTTGGGTGGCGGCATTACTAATTTGAATTTTACCGTTCGCGACGGAACTAATCGCTATGTGGTAAGGATAGGTGACGATATTCCGGAGCATGGCGTCATGCGTTGGAACGAGCTAGCATTAAGTCAGGCTGCGGAAGCTGCAGGTATATCGCCAGCTGTGGTGTATCACGAGCCAGGCGTGTTAGTTCTAGATTTTTTAGAAGCGAGAACGTTTAGCGAGGAAGATGTACGCGATCCTGCTAATTTAACCCGCACTATAGATTTAGTTGCATCAGTCCATAGAAATTTGGGAAGTCATTTAATCTCTCCGATACTTACCTTTTGGCCTTATCAAGTTAATCGCACTTACGTAACTCGCCTACTAGCACAAGGCACAAATCACACTACGCTACTACCTGAGCTGATGGCAGAACAGGATAAATTAGCGGCTGCAACGGGCCCGGTTAATCTAGTTATTGGTCATAACGACCTACTTGCCGCTAACATCATGGACGACGGTGAGCGACTTTGGCTAATCGATTGGGAATACGGTGGCTTTAACACACCCCTTTTTGATTTGGCCGGTCTCGCCGGTAATAATGGGTTATCTGAACAGCAAGAGCACGGGATGTTAGAACAATATTTTTCTGACAATTCCGAAACAAATTGGCGACCTTATCAAGCGATGAAGTGCGCATCACTCATGCGCGAGACCTTATGGTCTATGGTCTCTGAACAACACTCTAAAATTGACTTCGACTACGCTGATTACACTGCAGAAAACCTTGCTCGGTTACGAGTTGCCCTTAATGATTTTGCAAATACATGAGACTGTTATGACACTTCCTGCTTGTTCTAAAATTATCGTCGTTGGTGGCGGAATTGTTGGCTGTTCTACCGCATATCATCTTGCCAAAATGGGCTGCGAAGTGCTACTACTTGAAAAAGCCGAGCTTACCTCGGGTTCAACTTGGCATGCTGCCGGCCTAGTTGGCCAATTACGATCGAGTGCGAATATCACGCAACTACTGGGTTACTCGATAGAGCTTTATAACAAACTCGAAGCAGAAACCGGCTTGGCCACAGGATGGAAGATGAATGGTGGATTGAGACTGGCGTGTAACCAAGAACGGTGGACGGAAGTAAAACGTCAAGCAACTACCGCGCATTCATTCGGGCTCGATATGCAACTGTTAACACCACAAGAAGCTCAGGATCTCTGGCCGCTGATGGATATCAGTGACGTAGTTGGAGCAGCTTTTCTGCCAACCGATGGTCAAGCCAGTCCGTCAGATATAACGCAGGCATTAGCCAAAGGTGCACGTAGTGCCGGGGCAAAACTAGTTGAAAAAACACCGGTTACTAAAATTTTGGTCGAGGCGGGAAAAATTAAAGGTGTTCGCACAGCGGGTGGCGATATAAACTGCGAAAAACTGGTATTGTGTTGTGGTCAATGGACACGAGAACTGGCTGCACAAATCGGTGTGAATGTACCACTCGTTTCGGTTGAACATCAATATATGATTACCGAGCCTTTTGGTGTGGCCAAAAACCTGCCAACCTTGCGCGATCCGGATCGTCTTACTTATTACAAAGAAGAAGTGGGTGGACTTGTGATGGGAGGCTACGAACCCAACGGCATACCATGGGCGAAAAATGGTATTCCGGATCCATTTGATTTTCAATTATTGGAAAGTAATTTTGACCACTTTGAGCAACTTGTAGAGCTGAGCTTACCCCGTGTTCCGAAATTGGCAGAGGTCGGTGTTAAGCAACTAATCAATGGGCCGGAAAGTTTCACACCTGACGGAAACTTCATTCTAGGACAAGCCCCAGAGATAGATAATGTGTTTATTGGAGCAGGGTTTAATGCGTTCGGCATTGCATCCGGAGGCGGTGCTGGAATGGCGTTAGCCGAATGGGTTTCTACGGGCAACCCACCTTATGATCTGTGGCCGGTTGACATTCGTCGTTTTGGTCGCCCCCATCAAGATACTGACTGGGTGCGAATGCGAACGATGGAGGCCTATGGAAAGCACTACACCATGGCATGGCCGTCAGAAGAACATCAAAGTGGTCGGCCGTGTAGACGCTCACCACTTTACAACACTCTAAAAGATGCGGGCGCCGTGTTTGGCGAGAAACTTGGTTGGGAGCGACCGAACTGGTTTGCCCACACCGGCGAGATGGCGCACGATATCTATACATTTGAACGTCCAAACTGGCATGTACCGGTAGGCCGTGAACATAAAGCCGCACGTGAGGCCGCTGTATTGTTTGATCAAACCTCGTTCGCAAAATTTGTGCTTAAAGGACCCGATGCAGAGGCAGCACTGAGTTGGATCGCCGCCAACCGAGTTGATAAACCTGTTGGTTCTATTATCTACACGCAAATGCTGAACGATAACGGCGGTATTGAATGTGACGTTACCTGTGTGCGCACGGCGATCAATGAGTATTACATTGTCACTGGAACAGGATACGCTACACATGATTTCGACTGGATTACTCGAAATATCCCCAAGGGGATGAACGCACAACTTGTAGAAGTCACATCGTCGAACGCGGTATTGTCTTTGTTTGGACCAAAAGCACGAGAGATTTTAAGCGCATGTACGAATAATGACCTCAGCCATAAGGCATTCCCTTTTGGTCAGGCACAGCACATAGGTATCGGTGGCTGTCCAGTTCTGGCCATGCGTATTACTTATGTCGGAGAACTAGGCTGGGAGCTGCATTTACCAAGCGAATATGCTCAAACAGTTTACGAGGCGCTACATGCAGTGGGTGCCCCAAAAGGATTACTTAACGCCGGATATCGTTCTATAGAGACACTTCGGCTGGAGAAAGGTTTTCGTGCCTGGAGTACCGACATCGGGCCGGACCACACACCGGATGAGGCAGGCTTGTCTTGGGCCGTAAAGATGAAGTCGAACATCTTATTTAAAGGTCGAGATGCACTTCAAAAACAAAGGAAAAATGGACTAAAAAAGATACTGGCTACGTTCACCTGTGATGGCGATATGATTTTAACGGGTCGCGAAACAATCTATCGAAATGGTGAACGGTGCGGTTGGTTATCATCTGGGGGATATGGGCATACGATTGATAAGAGTATTGGCATGGGCTATGTTCGCAGTGATCAGATCATCAATAATAGCTATATTTTGTTGGGAGACTACGAACTGGAAGTCGCGACAGAGCGAGTACCTGCCCAGGTTACGTTAACTGCGCTTTATGATCCGCATATGAATAGAGTAAAGGCCTAACATTTCCTCTTATGGTAGTCTGAAAAGAAATAGTGCGACCCTTAACACCTATTTTGTTGGGTCGCCTTTCTTCTAAAGATCTAACAAAAACACCTTTTTTTTTACTAAATAGTACAGTCGTTACTACCGCCTGTTCAAAATCATTTCAGAACTCACATTTATCAGAATAATATAGATTTAAGAAATTTAAATCTTATGCCGATTCGACACTAAATCTTTGGATTATTCGTTTCCCCAATGCCATTTGATGCACCTGATCCGGTCCATCGGCCAAACGACAGTATCTGGCATAGTTAAACGCTTCTGCCATAAAGTAGTCACCGCTTAATCCTCCAGCACCGTGCATTTGTATGCAACGATCAATGATGGTCTGCATCATGGTAGGCACACTAATTTTGCTTGCTGCAATCATGTCTCGTGCGGCCTGCGCACCAACTCTATCCATTTCTTCACAGGTTTTAAGTACCAGTAATCTTGCCATCTCAATTTCTGAAAAACTCTTGGCAATATCTTCGCGTACAGATTGGTTTTTGCTAAGCTCTCGACCGAAGGCACTTCGGAAAGCAACCCGCTCACATGCAAATTCTAGTGCGCGTTGCGCTGCACCAATCAGACGCATGCAATGATGCATACGTCCAGGTCCAAGCCTTCCTTGGGCGATTTCGAATCCCCTATTTTCGCCAAGCAGCATATTTACTGCGGGCACACGAACATTCGTAAATTGTATTTCAGCGTGACCACGGGGTGCATGATCATAACCTAACGTCGTTAATGAACGGATCACATCAACACCGGGTGTGTTCTTCGGAACCAGAACTTGGGATTGCTGCTTATGTCGATCAGCGTTTGATGGATCCGTTTTACCCATAACGATAATTAACTGCGCATATTCATTCGGCGCTCCTGTTGTCCACCATTTTCTACCATTGAGAACTAAGTTGTCTCCGTCACGAGTAATTTGCAACTCTATGTTCGTCGCATCGCTGGATGCAACCTGAGGTTCTGTCATGGCATAACTAGATCGAATCTTCCCGTCTAGTAGCGGCAGCAGCCACTCTGCCTGCTGCGCCGGCGTAGCGTATTTCATTAATACTTCCATATTGCCCGTATCTGGGGCGCTGCAATTAAATGCTTCTGCGCTCCATCGAACCCGACCCATCATTTCAGCCAGTGGATAGTAATCGATATTTGACAATCCACCATGATCGCTAAATTCAGCATACTTTAAAGGGATAAACAAGTTCCACAGCCCGGCCTCTCGCGCCTTATCCTTTAACTCATCCATTAATGGCAAAGAGGAAAAACGGTCCTTTGAGTTATTTAACTGCTCTTCGTATACATGCTCGTTGGGGTAAACATGCTGATCCATAAAACTGCCCAGCTGTTTCTGAAATGCTTGGGATTTCTTTGAATATTCAAACAATTTTTTCTATCCTCAATAAATTGCGTCAAGTAGATTTTCTACTAGATCAGAACAGTTTTCTTTTTCCTGTATTTTCCGCCATTCTAGTTTTCCTGAGCCTGATCGTGGTAAAGATTCTACAAATTTATAGGCACGAGGTACTTTATAACTTGCCATTTTTGTATGGCACCACTCTTTAATAGTTTCTGCACAAAGCTGTACATTATCCTCAAGTACAATTAAAGCTTTCACAGTTTCCCCTTGCCGGCTATCAGTTTTAGCGATTACGCAGACTTCACGAATATCTGGATGTTTATGTAATATGGATTCAATTTCTGTAGGCCAGACTTTAAATCCGGAAACATTGATCATTCTCTTTAGTCGGTCTACGTAAAAATAGTATCCGTCTTCATCATAATATCCCAGATCACCGGTTCGAAAATACCGTTTGCGATCAATGTTTATAAACGCATTCTTCGTTGCTTCGTTGTCACCTAGATACCCGAGAAAAATTTGCGGTCCACGGGAAATAATCTCCCCTATTTCGCCGACACCTAACTCCAAATGCGTCTGCGGATTAATAATTTTTGTATCTACACCAAACAAAGGAATACCTAAACATTGTGTCTTCGGCGCATGAGGCGGATTTATATGCAGAGCGGCCATACTTTCGGTTAAGCCATAACCATCTATAGCTTCGAGCGCTGTTAACCGTTTAAGTTTTTCTGCAACAGTAGATGGTAATTGTGCACCACCGCCACCGATAAACTCCAAGCTAGATAAATCGTAATTGCTTATTTTGATACTCGAAACGAAATCGATAATCATGGTTGAAATTGCCCGCCACTGCACTATTTTGTAGCGTTGAATTAGTTTCGCCGCAACAGCACTGTTCCAACGGGTCATCAGCACTATCGTTCCGCCGCTGTAAATAGTTACATTCATCGAGTTTTGCATTCCAGTAACATGAAATAGCGGAAGTGATGCAAGTATAGGGGCATTTTTTGCTAGTGATCGCCAATTTGCATAAGCACTAATATTCGCATTCACCGTTCTATTCGAATGAATACAGCCTCTGGGCTGTCCTGTAGATCCCGAGCTATAGGGGATAACACACCAGTCATCGAGTTTAGAAAACTGTGTTGGAGGCTGCGCATTGCCGTGGACAGTGTTTTGCCAGTCAATCAACTCCGATAACGCAAAAGACTTTCGCGTTTGCGTTACTTCTGAAGGTAATTCAAGGTCCGTATCGTGTAACAAGTAGTCTGCGTAATTTGTGTATATTATCTTCTTCAGTGAAGTGGTTTTTAGTAATGGCAACGCAAAATTGACCACTTCTTGTCCGGCAAGCATCACCTCAGCGTGTGTATCCGAAATCATATACTCGAGTTCAGCGGATTTATTCATCGGATTTACCGGAACCACCACGGCACCAGCGGCAAGAATTCCATAGTACCCAATAACGAACTGAGGGGAATTTTGCATGTATAACAATACCCGATCCCCCGTCTCAACATTGAACTGAGATTTTAAAAAGAAACCCAAACTCAAAGACTGATCACGCAAATCACGATAGCTGATTGGAGAATCGTAATATATTATTGCAGCGTGATCAGTATAACGCTCAGCAGAACGTAATAAATTCTCAAGGACTGAACAATCTAACGAAGGAAGCGTATACGGTTTTCCCTTTGGCCAAAATTTAAAATGTCGTGATTGCATTATTCAATATGGAATGACGGGATATAAAACGTGTCAAAAACACCATGTTAAAAAATTAGAAATTCATATGTACGCTATGTATACGCAGAAAAATTAAGTTCCTTAGTCGCTAGGCTTTTCAAAAGTCTGGCACACTCCCAATTTGGAGTCTCATATTGATTGTAGAATTCATCAATAATATGACACACTTTTTTTAGCCCAACTGTATCAGCATATTGCATAGGACCACCGCGAAATTTTGGAAAGCCATAACCAAAAACGTAAACTACGTCGATATCGCTGGAGCGCTGAGCAATACCTTCTTCAAGAAGTTTTGCACCCTCGTTAATAAGTGAGAACACCAAACGATTAAGTACATCTTCATCCGAAATAGGTTTCCTTATGATCCCTAGCTTCTCAGCTTGCTGTTGCATAACAGTTAGGACTTCCGGGTCATTCATACGGCCACGAGTTTCCGGATCATATAGATAATATCCAGAGCCAGATTTTTGCCCGAGACGACCCATTTCGACTAATGCATCAGCAATGCAATAGGTTTTAGGCGCGCCTTTTTTTTCTTGCGACAACGCCTTACGTGCCGTATACCCAATATCCAAACCAGCCAAATCACCAACCGCTAGCGGCCCCATTGCCATTCCAAAATTCTCCATCACACCGTCGATCTGCTCCGGTGCTGCACCTTCAATCAGACATGACTGAGTTTCGCTGACGTAAGAACGGAGCATCCGATTTCCAATAAAGCCATAACAATTACCGGATAGCACAGGAATCTTTTTAATAATCTTCGCCACACCCATAGCTGAAGAAATCACGTCATCCGCCGTTTTCGAGCCCCGCACAACTTCCAATAATTTCATCACATTGGCAGGACTAAAAAAGTGCATACCGATCACGTCTTCGGGACGCCCGGTTGCACTCGCGATCAGATCAATGTCTTGATATGAGGTGTTGGTCGCCAAAATTGTCCCCGGCCGGCAAACCTCATCAAGACGACCAAAAATCTTTTTCTTTAAATCAAGATTCTCGTAAACCGCCTCTATAACTAGATCGACATCACCTAATTCTTCATATTTCGTTGTTCCACTAATTAGTGACAAACAATGATCTTTCTGTTCTTCACTTAACTTTCCTTTACTAACAGTTATGCCATAATTTCGTTCAACAATTTTTAATGCGCGATTCACACCACAATCATCGACTTCGATTAAGATGACTGGGATACCAGCATTAGCAAAGTTCATAGCGATACCCCCGCCCATGGTGCCACCACCAATAATCCCAACGGTGTGAATTTCACGAGCACAGATACTTCTATCTAGAGCTTTAACTTTTGCAGCGCTGCGCTCGGCAAAAAATAAATGGCGCATAGCCGCCGATGCATCGGATTGCATACACTCTACAAATAACTGCCTTTCTTTCCTTAAACCCTCATCAAAGGGCAATTCAATCGCAGCTTCCATACAACTAACGATATTTTGTAATGCAAGTTGCCCGCGAAAACGTTTTTCAAATCTGGCACGCGCATCATCCAGAAACCCCGTAGGTATCGAATCTTTCTCTATATTTATATCGCTAACACGCTTTATAGGTGCAAAATCTGCTACAAGTTTTTGCGCGTACGCAATGGAAGCCTCGGCTAAATCACCCTCTAAAATAGTATCTATTAGGTTCAATGTAAGTGCTTTAGAAGCAGAAATAGGGTTGCCATTGGATATTAAATCCAGAGCGGCCTCCACGCCTGCTAAACGGGAAGCACGCTGAGTACCCCCGGCACCCGGGAGCAAACCTAGTTTCACCTCGGGCAAGCCTACTTTAGCTGAAGAAATTGCACACCGGTAATGACACGTTAAGGCTAATTCAAAACCACCACCTAATGCTGTACCGTGAATTGCAGCTATTATCAATTTTCTCGACTGTTCAATAGTCGCCAATAAATCCGACAATGACGGATCAAGAGCGGGCTTACCAAACTCTTTGATATCAGCCCCAGCAATAAATGTTCTACCTTCGCATAGTAGAAGAATAGCCTGACAATTATCTGACTGAGCTTCTACCACAGCCTGTTTTATGCCCATACGTACAGCTTGAGACATAGCATTTACAGGCGGATTATTTACTCGAATCACACCAATATTTTCTTGTAGTTGATAGTCAACCGCTAAAGAATTTTCCATAACTTACAACATTCTGTTTTAACTACATTGTTTAACTAAATACAATATTAACGCAGATCAAATAATGCGGCGGCACCTTGGCCGCCTCCAATACACATAGTAACCACAACGTGCTTGGCTCCGCGCCGATGTCCTTCAATCAGTGCATGTCCGGTCAATCTGGCACCGGTCATACCGTAGGGATGCCCAATGGATATGGACCCACCATTAACATTAAAAACCTCATTGCTTATACCGAGTTTGTCACGACAGTAGACCGCCTGCACCGCGAATGCCTCGTTTAATTCCCAAAGATCGATGTCATCGATCTCCAATGACATTCGCTTGAGTAGTTTGGGGATGGCAAATATTGGTCCGATACCCATTTCATCAGGTTCACATCCACTAACCACCATACCTCTATACACTCCCAGAGGCTCCAAACCACGACGTTCTGCCTCTCTTAACTCCATAACGACACAAGCTGATGCACCGTCAGACAATTGACTGGCATTGCCAGCCGTAATAAACTTATTATCGCCATTAACGGGCTTTAGATGAGATAGTCCTTCGAGATTGGTTTGAGGCCGGTTACATTCATCCTCTACTAGATTCACAGGCTCCCGGGATATGTCCCCTGTAGTTTTATCTTTTATTTCTTTTTCCGTGAACAACGGAACAATTTCTTTTTCGAATAATCCACTTTTCTGCGCAGCCGCCGTGCGTTGTTGACTTTGTAATGCATAGGCATCTTGATCTGCTCTGCTAACCGAGTATCTTTGTGCGACGATATCTGCAGTATCGATCATGGGCAAAAATAATTCTGGTTTATTCTGTTGCAACCAGGCTTCGTCTTTGTATCCAGAATTTCTATTATTTTGCACTAACGAAATATGTTCAACGCCCCCAGCTAATACTATGGGCGCTCCATCCATGACAATTCGTTGTGCGGCAGTGGAAATAGCCTGAAGACCGGAAGCGCAAAGTCGTGAAACCACCATGCCGGCTGTGGTTACAGGAACACCTGCTCGAATTGCTGAGGATCTGGCGATGTTGTACCCTGTGTGTCCTTCAGCCAGAGCACAGCCCATGATGACATCTTCAACTTCACCCGCTTCTATCTTTGCACGATCCAAAGCGTGAGAGATAACATGCCCTCCCATTGTTACAGGGTGAGTGATATTGAATGCGCCTCGAAAAGCTTTACCAATAGGAGTTCTGGCCGTCGATACGATTACTGCTTCGCGATTAGTCATAACTAGAGCTTCAGGGTTCGTTGTTAAACAAAACGGAAATAGGTTAATTTACATTGATGTCACGATAAAATAGTATAGCTCGAATATCAACTTAATATCCCCAAAACGATTCACAAGAGTTGTGGCACTCGCTAAAGAGTTTTCTACTTATGACAAAGATTATTGATCGCAACAACATCGACTTTCTGGTGTTTGACGTCTTCAAACTTAGGGAATTACTTGGTCGTGGACGTTACGCTGATCACGATACAGAGTCCATTACCTCTGTTCTGGATCTTGCAGAACAGATTGCGACTAATGACCTTTGGCCTCATTTATCCAAATCAGACCGGGAAGAACCGGTGCTTAAAAATGGCACTGTTAGAATAATAGATCAAGCCATCTCGGCTCTCGGCGTGTTACGCGATGCGGGTTTCTTCTCCGCGCGCTTTGATACAAAGCTTGGTGGCATGCAACTCCCTGTGGTTATAAATAACGCCTGTAATGGCATGTTCAAAGGCGCAAACATAGGAACAATGTCGTATATGGGTTTGACTCAAGCGGCAGCGGGCTTGCTAAATACTTATGGAACCACCGATTTGAAAGTTCGTTTCATGATGCCGTTATTACAAGGCAAATTCTTCGGCACCATGTGCCTATCGGAACCCAATGTTGGTTCATCCCTTGGGGACATCATAACTAAGGCCACACCACAAAGTGATGGAAGCTATTTCGTAACAGGGTCAAAAATGTGGATCAGTGGAGGAGACCATAACGCCGCGGAAAATATTATACATTTGGTATTGGCTAGGACTCCTGGCTCAGTAAACGGGGTTAAAGGACTTTCCCTATTTGCTGTCCCGAAAATTAAAGTAAACAATGATGGCAGTCTTGGTGACAACAATGGTGTCAGTGTTGCAGGCTTAAATCATAAAATGGGATATCGAGGCACTAGCAATTGCCTGTTGAACTTCGGTGAGATAACGGATTGCCAAGGGCATCTGGTAGGCGAGTTAGGTAAAGGATTACTTGCTATGTTCCACATGATGAATGAATCTAGGATATCTGTCGGGATCGGCGGAGCAATGCTAGCCAACGTAGCCTATCGTGTTGCACTAAACTACGCCAAAGAACGTAAACAAGGTCGTAAACTTGATGATAAGAACTCGTCAAATAAACCTGTTGCAATTATAGAACACGGCGATGTGCGCCGAATGTTAATGCGACAGAAAGCGCTTAGTGAAGGTGCCGTAGCACTGTGTTTATATTCAGGAATGCTTGTAGATCTCGAAATTTTATCAGCAGATAAGATTGAGCGACAGCGTTATACAGATATGCTCGAAGTTTTTACTCCCATCGTTAAAGCGTGGTCGACCGAATTTGGAGTTCAGGCTAATAAGCTAGCAATTCAGGTCATGGGAGGCTACGGCTATACAAGGGACTTTCCCGTTGAACAACTCTATCGAGATAATCGATTAAACATGATCCACGAAGGGACAAACGGCATCCAAGCGCTAGATTTGCTAGGACGTAAACTAGTTATGGATGAAGGTCGCGCACTAAAAACTTTTGCTGCTGAGATACGTGCCGATTTAGCCAGTTTAAATGAAACAACTAATCTGAGGCCATTCATAGATAAGCTGACCAATATACTGACAAATGTGGAAGAATGGCTGACCCAAGTACGTTCGATGTTACAGTCAGGTGAGAAATCTGGTGTTCTAACTAATGCTATGCCATTTCTGCATGCCTTCGGTCATCTAGCCGTGGGTTGGTTATGGATCAAGCAATCATCAATCGCGTCCAATTTGTTAGATAAATCAAGCCCAAGGCAAAGCGATTCGTTTTTGCAAGGCAAGATTACAACCTGCCAGTATTTTTTCGAATACGAAATCCCCGAGGCTGAAGCTTGGTTAAAGGTCGTCAAAACAAACCCAGGAGCGGTACTTGGAATGGCGGAAGATAGTTTTTAGTATGGGTAATACAACCGCTATCAATTTCCTTCAAGATATTCGGGTTATAGATTTCAGTCAGTTTTTACCAGGGCCCTATGCTACTCAGTTGCTTTCCGACCTTGGTGCAGAGGTCATTAAAGTTGAGCGTTCGGGTGGCGATGCTATGCGCAAGGTCGGTCCAATAGGCAATGACGGTATTTCATTATTCTATAAGACGCTTAACTCAGGTAAGCAGATCATCGAATTGGATCTCCAATCAGAATCTGGGAAAAATTATTTTACTAAGCTATTGAATTGCGCTGATGTATTACTGGAATCTTTTCGTCCAGGCGTTCTGGATAAACTCGGATTTAGCGTTGAACGACTCCGTAGAGATTACCCTCGTCTTGTTATCTGTTCTCTGTCTGGCTATGGACAAACCGGGCCATACCGTTTACGCCCAGGACACGACCTAAACTATCTTGCCCACAGCGGCTTATTGCACCATACCGGCTCGGTGGACTCGCCCACTCAACCTCAGCCTCCAATTAGTGATTATGCCGGCGCAATGCAGGCAGTAAATTGTATTCTGGCCGCTCTATTTGGACGCACCGTTAGCAACCAAGGCGCCTATCTGGATATCAGTCTGGCTGAAACAGTCCTAAGCTGGCAAGGCATGACGCTAAACAACACTGGCCGGCAAGCGTATTCTACTGAACGTGGTAATGGGGTTGATTCGGGAGGTGCAGCTGGATACCGCATCTATCGTACCGCCGATAAACGCTTCATTACTCTTGGCATAGAAGGAGAGCCTTTCTGGTCAAAGTTTTGTAATACAGTCGATAAGCCTGAGTGGATTGGGCGGCTAGTAGAGCCTATTCCTCAAACAGCATTAATCGATGAAGTACAAGCTTTATTTTTGAGTCAAACGAATGCTTTCTGGTGCGAGTTACTGGACGAAGCTGATTGTTGCTTTGAAGCCGTGCTGGATATTGATGACATTATGCGGCACCCACAAGTAAGGGCTAGACAACTCCTAACAACGAACAATGGGACAGATCCTTTCATACAAGTCAATTATCCAGCCTGGATAAATGGAGCACCACCCACAAATCGCCCCCCTCCCCACGATACTTCCATAGACTCGATTTTAAAGACCTGGGAATTCGATACGTAGTATCGACAAGCTGGTTTATCACAACGCTTCAAGTTATATTGCGTAAATGCTCTCTGCAGCAGTAACTTGACCTCGATACACCTAGGGTTTACCATCGTCTTAGAACAAGCGTCCAATAAAAATTATGTAAACGAGTACTTAATATAGAATACGAGTAATGTCTACTACTGACTCTCAAACTGCCACCAACGATCCGAGCCTTAAAACTCTAGATCGTCTATTCGCTCAACAAAAGGAAAGTGTAAGAAATAATACCTATCCCACTCTGGAACAACGACTCGAATGGTTAATCTGTCTTGAGGAAATGGTCATCGCATGGCGTAGCAAATTCGGTATAGCGCTGGACTACGATTTTGGCGCTCATTCAAAGGTTGCTACCGACCTTTACGAGACAGGAGCTATATTGGGCCGATCTCGATTTTTTAGACGGCATTTAGAAAATTGGATGGCTGCTAAACCGATTTCCCTGCATCCGAAAGTTCATGGTTCTTCAAAGGCAGAAACAAGAGCGGTACCAAAAGGAGTTATGGGCAATATAGCTCCATGGAATTTTCCTGTAGAATGTTCGTTAGTAATGGCTGTGGATATGCTCGCTGCGGGTAATCGTATTATATTGAAACCCGCTCGCCAAGCTCCAGCTTCGGCAAGCGCTGTAAGCGAAGCTATTGCAGAATATTTTGATGAAAGTATTTTTACAACAGTAATCGGCGGCAGCGAACTTACCCAGATGTTTCCGCATAAACCGTGGGACCACCTAACCTATACGGGCAACCCCGAAATTGGGAAAATCATCTTACGTGCGGCAGCTGAAAACCTAACCCCTGTAACACTAGAACTCGGCGGAAAGAACCCGACCGTGTTTGCCTCCGACGGTATAGAAGATAGCCTAATCAGACGTTTTCTTGAAGCCCGGATACTAAAAGGAGGACAAGTTTGCACCTCACCCGATTATGTTCTTGTTCCACGACAACAACGCGACAATTGGCTGCAACGGGCAAAGCAAATTTGGAGTGAGATGTATCCATCCTATGTAGGTCATGCCGATGCAACAGGTATTATAAATCAATCCCACTATGACCGAGTAATGGGCTACGTAGAGGAAGCACGGAACGAAGGTGTTAGCGTTATCTCCCTAAATAATGACGAGCCGAACCCGCAAAATCGTCAGATCCCCATGTATGTGGTGGTAGAACCTACCGCTGAATTGGCGTGCATGCGTGAAGAGATATTTGGACCAGTTACTGCACTACTTTGCTACGACGATATTGACGAAGTCATTAATAGAATTAATGACGGCCCTAGCCCGCTAGCTTGTTATCTCGCCACTTTTGATAACAATATTGCTGAGCGATTTATTCAGCAAGTTCGCAGTGGTGGAGTGGCGATAAACGATTTTGGAACCCAGGCCGGGCATCCAGGGATACCATTTGGTGGTGTTGGAGACAGCGGTATGGGCTGTCATTCCGGATACGAGGGATTTTTAAATTATTCTCATACCAAAGGTATATTTCACGGGGCAGAGGACTCTGCAGTCGTTAACGCCATGCGTATGCCGTATGGAGATTCTGCCAAACAGCTCGTGGATTCGATATTCAAGTAAATCAGAATGAAACAACAACCCGTAATCGCATTAGATCCAGCTCTCGAAGAACATGTAATTCCAGATAGAGCACAGTACGAAGCCAGCGGTGCATGGTCAAATGAGCGGTTTGGAAGTAGCGTCGCAGAACATTGCGCCAGGAACCCAGATATTGAAGCAGTTATAGATCGTAAAGGACGTCGACGCATCACTTTTTCCCAACTCGATCGATTGTCCAACCAGTTTGCAAACTGGCTGGTGGCAAACGCTATTGATACGGGTGATGTAATTAGTGTTCAGCTACCCAACTCTCTTGAGGCCACAATAATTGCGGTTGGCGCCAATAAGGCCGGGGTTATCATTAATCCAATGATGACGGTATATCGTGCAAAGGAGCTTCGCCATATCTTAACTAAAACCCGTGCAAAAGCTATATTTATTCCAGGTGTGTATCGCGGTTTTTCCCACCCCAAGCTATTGAGCCAGATACAAGAAGAATTACAACATAAGCTACAAGTGGTTCAAATTGACATTCCTGATGATGACGCCGATGGGCCAACAGACTGGATTGACTCACTGCAGAACTGTTCTGACAGACCTTGTACTCGAAATCCATCTTCGTCTGATGTATCTGTAATTCTTTTTACCTCTGGGACCGAGGCAGCGCCCAAAGCGGTTATGCATACCGATCAAACTCTCAATAGTAACTACAGGTCAATCTGGAAAGCCTTTGAGATGGGTGACAATGAAGTGATCTGGACACCCTCCCCTGTCGGCCATTCTTCCGGGTTTAATTACGGCATTCGATTTGCCCTGCTGCACGGTGCCAAAGTCGTCCTTCAGGATCGCTGGAGCCCCGAAGAAGCCGCGGCTTTAGTAGAACGTGAACGCCCTACCTATACTCTAGCTGCAACTATTTTTCTCACCGATCTTTTGAAAATCTCTGAATCCCAATCCGTAGACATGTCTTCATTACGTATCTTCGCCTGTGGAGGCGCACCTATCCCCGCTGCGGTTGTAAATGCCGCAAGCGATCAAGGCATTAATGTTTTACGCTTATACGGTCAAACAGAATGTATGATCGCCACCGCTAATTTCCCATCGTCGCCACTACAAAAACGAATTGATACCGATGGTGGCGCACTAGAAGGATACCGAATTGAAATTCGTGACGATGACGGCAATGTGTTGCCGGCAAACACAGAAGGTGAGTTATGTGTTATTGGGCCAGGAATGAGTATTGGATATTACGATAGCCCAAAACAAACTTTAACGAAGTTTAAACACGGTTGGGTACGAACAGCAGACGTAGCAATCATGGATTCCGATGGGTACGTAACTATTGTTGGTCGTAAATCGGAAATTATAATTCGCGGTGGAATGAACATTACGCCACGGGAAGTGGAAGAAGCGATTGAGACCATACAAGGAATTGCTGCAGTGACCATCATTGGCATCCCACACGAACGATTGGGCGAATATTGTTGTGCATGCATAATACCTGCGGCCGGAGCTAAACCCAGCCTTGAACAATTATGTAATGAATTGCGGAAACTTGGTGTTGCCACATATAAGCTACCCGAGCGTCTCGAAATTGTTGATCAGTTTCCAACTACGGCTAGTGGAAAAATCCAGCGACACAAATTAGTTGAGATGTTCAACCAGCAACAATAGAGACTATTAAACAGGCGAGACTAAACACTTATGAATGATATACATACTGGAACAAAGCCATCGGTAAAAGACTTTTGTCAATTAGGCGGTAGTCTTGGATTCTCTGTAGACAACGCCCTAACACTGGCGGTTATTACCCAACACGGGCATAGGATGGCAGAGGACATCCAGTTTAATGTATTACGCTCTCATCAACATCATCTGTTTCTTGATGGCTTAAGAAAACTTGGATTAGATTCCAGTTTTACCGACCCTATACGCTGTGCGAAATTCCACGTGTTATCCAATTACCTTGGCGGTCTTAATGTTAGATATGGCGAAAGCGAAGGAAAGGCCTGGGTGGTTTACGATACCCCCTACTGGATGGACAGCCCTTGGTCGCCTGGAATAAGCGCAGTATCTATCCGTCCGGAACATCTTTATCGAACGATGGAAGCTTGGCATGCAAATAACGGCGTTATGCTTGGCAATCCGCGATTAGGCTACGCCCAAACCCAACTGGTTGCGCGCGGCGATGCTTGCGACGCAGGGTATTTTTTTGAATCCGACGAAGAATTAGAACCCGAGCAGCGAATGCAACTTCGATTTGATGAAGGAATACCAACAGACTTAAAACTTAATCCACCAGAACTGGATGAAAATATTTGGCCTATTGAGCGCCGGGCCAAAGCTTGGCGCAACTTTTCAGTCGCCTATGTTGGTGGTCGAATTTATTGGTTAATCCAAGCACTTGGAGAAGAGCAATCTGTCGCATTACTCGAGCATTGTCTGCGTATAACCATGTTACAAAATCGTAATCGCCTAAAAGCACTATGTGGAATAGATGACGAACCGTCCGCAAAGCGAGCGTCTGCTTTTTTTACCGCCTGGCACGAGGCTTGGGGCGACGAAGTCGAAACGCAGAATAATACGGACGGCTCTATTCGATGCGCAATTAAACGAAGTCGCTTACACGAAGTCGGAGAGTTTTCGGCCCCGGCTGAACCATTACCCATTGCACTGGAAGCCGCCATTAACAGAGCCTGGAAAACGGTTATCGAGTATGACTGCCCAAATATTGAAGTCGTTGCAAAGGGCTCGATGCAAAATCCAAATGAACCTTGGAGCACCCTATTTAGCCTTAAGAAATTATAATCCGTACACCACCTTATTCCTTACAAAAGAGACCTTCTTAGTTTGAACCAGGAAAATAAAAACGAGTCGAAACTTATTCGCCAACGGATTATAGATGAATATATTCGACTAACGCCAAAATCTCAAAAATTCTTCGAACGTTCAGAGAAAGCGCTGGTGGCGGGCGTGACAGGCAACTTACGTTTTTTTAAACCGTATCCGCTTTATTTTGCAGGTGGCCAAGGATCCCTTATCATCGATATTGATGACAATGAATACATCGATTGTTTTCTTTGCAATGGTCCATTGCAACTTGGACACAGGCCAAAAAAGATACTAGAGGCAATCCAGCAACACGACTCCACGGGAGCTTTGGTGGTCAATCCAATGCTGGCGACAGAAGTTGCTGAACGCCTAATTGAAATAATTCCTAGTGCGGAACGGGTACGTTTTGTTAGCAGTGGCACTGAGGCAGTAATGACTGCGATCCGTTGCGCACGTGGCGCAACAGGCAAGAGTAAAATTGTAAAGTTTCTTGGTCATTATCATGGTCAATCCGATCAATTTCTCGTCGGTCTGGGCCCATCGTCAACTCCTGTGGGAGATGGCATTCCCCAATCAAGCATAGCCAATACACTATTACTTCCCTATGGCAATATCGATGCACTCGAACATACTCTGGAACAAGAGAAGGATATCGCAGCGGTTCTATTAGATCCTGCAATGCACGCAGGCGGGCTATGGGGTAGCCAAAAAGAATATCTGTCGGATGTACGCAAACTAACGATAAAACATGGAGTTCTACTTATATTTGATGAGGTAATCACGGGTTTTCGATTAGCGCTGGGTGGCGCACAAGAGTTGTACAATGTCACACCTGATTTATCAACATTTGCCAAGGCTCTATGTGCAGGAGAAAAACTGGGAGCTATTGTAGGACGCAAAGAAGTAATGGACGTACTCGACCCGCGTCGGGGGCGAAAACAATCAGCCATTTTTCAATCAGGAACAACAAATGATGGCACTGATGCACTCGCTGCCACACTGGCAGCACTAGATCAATATATCGGGATAAATAACGAAGATGGTTTTAATCGAGTAACTAATCTCACAAAAGATCTTGTTACAGGTTTACGTAAAATATTTTATGCTCATGATGTTCCATGTCACATCAACCAGCTTGGGCCAATGTTGCAATTATTTTTGACCGACCAAGGTCGGCTGAATTTTGAGACGAGTAGTAAAATTGATTTACAACCACTATATTTATTCACACTAGCACTTTTATCTGAAGGTGTGTTGTTTGCACTTCCCGGATCAACTCATGTATATATTTCTTTTTGTCATAGTGAAGATGATGTCAGAAAGATACTGCAAAGCACAAAGAATATATTAAACAGATATGATTTTAGTTTTCTAGTAAATAATGCACGAAAAGTTCCTTAACGATTTATGGCACATACTATGGCAGATAAACCAAATTCTAGAATAAAGCTAGCTCAAAGTGTCGTTTTACTTACCGGCGGTACTTCTGGAATAGGCCTTGCGTCAGCTAAAGCACTTGCGAGATCTGGGGTGAACAAACTGATGCTTGTTGGACGATCTATTGAGCGTGGGCAGTCTGCAGTTAAGAGCGTAAAGACCGATGTTGCAGACGCGGATATACGTTTTTTTTCTGCTGATGTAACCACGCCAAGTGGGGCAACAGAGGCTGCAGAAGCATGTAATGCTGCTTTTGGCAGCATTGACGTTTTGGTTGGAACTGTCGGTAACGCCCATATGCCCAAAATTCTACACAAACTTCCCATCGAAGATATTTCACCCATGTTATCGACAATAACCAGTGGCGCAATATTGCCGGCACGAGCTGTACTGCCGTTTATGATGGCTCAGAAGCGTGGTTCGATCATGTGTGTTGCATCGGATGCAGCTAAGCTGGCAACACCGGGCGAAGTCGTTATAGGTGCAGCAATGGCGGGTATCGTTATGTTTTGTCGCGGGCTAGCAAACGAGGCGAAACGATCAGGAATACGAGTGAACGCGATCACTCCCAGCATTGTCCAAGGGACACCTTTGTACGATCGCGTAATGGAAGATGAGTTCAGCGCAAAAATGTTTCAAAAGGCCGAACAACTAGCCGATCTTGGCGTCGCAACTGCGGATGACCTAGCCGACCTCGTGGTGTTTCTTGCAAGCCCAGAATCATCCCTTATTACTGGTCAAACGATCAGTATCACCGGTGGGATTTCCACCATCTAATTCAATATAAATATATAGTAAATGACTGATCATATACACGAGTTATTTGGCCTAACGGGAAAAGTCGCGATCATAACCGGTTCAAGCAAGGGAATCGGCAAAGTAATTGCAGAGAACTATGCGAAATTAGGTGCCACGGTTGTGGTATCCAGCCGAAAAGAATCCGCCTGCGAGCAGGTCGCTGAAAATATTCGACTAAACGGCGGCGAGGCAATTTCAGTTCCATGTAATATTAGTTCGGTAAAGGATGTGTCTAATTTGGCAAGTACAACCATGGAAAAATATGGGCGAGTAGATATCCTAGTTTGTAATGCGGCAGTAAACCCCTACTTCGGGCCTTTAGCTGATATCGACGTAAAAGCCTACCACAAAACAATGGATGCAAATATTCTGAGCAACCTGCAGCTAGCAAAGCAGGTCCACAGCAATATGGCAACTAGGAGAGATGGTTCGATAATTTTTATATCCTCTATTGCTGGGGTACGCGGTAGCGCAAATTTGGGTGTTTATTCGTTAACCAAAGCAGCAGATATGCAACTCGCCCGAAACCTCGCAGTAGAGTTTGGTCCTGACAATATTCGTGTCAACTGTATTGCTCCCGGATTAATACGCACTGAGTTTTCTCGTAAACGTTGGGAAAACCCGGAACAACTAAGCGAGTTTCTAAAGACTTATCCCATTGGTCGAATTGGTGAGCCTGAAGACATGGTCGGCGTGGCGGTTTTGCTGGCAAGTAAAGCGGGCGGATTCATTACTGGACAGACTTATTTCGTCGATGGTGGCGTTACTATCAGCGGAGGGTAGTGTGAGCTTACATGACAACACAGGCACTATTGAGATGCGTCCAGATGAGAAACTGGATATGCAAATACTGCAGGGGTTTCTAGCATCGAAACTACCAAACGCCGAGGGACAATTACAACTTCGTCAATTTGCTACCGGCGCGGCTAACCTAACCTACCTGCTGCGTTACCATAACGCCGAATTCGTTTTACGACGCCCTCCACTGGGGTCAGTAGCTCCCGGCTCTCACGATATGCAGCGGGAATATACGATCCTAAACAATCTTTATCAGGAATTTCCTCTCGCTCCAAGGGTTTACTTTTTCTATGCTGACGACGACATCATCGGGGCGCCCTTCTTTGTTATGGAACGCCGAGCCGGCTATGTGATCAATGATACTTTACCGCGATGTATTGCAGCTAGTCACTCGAAAAAAACTGAACTCGCATGGATGATGATTGACACGTTGGCTGAGTTGCATAGAATTGATCCAGATAAAGTCAGCCTGGGCCATCTTGGCCAACCAAATGGTTTCGCACAGCGTCAGCTCGATGGTTGGATCAAACGATGGAGAAATGCAGAAGGGCAAGCTTATGCTGGTGCCGACGAAATTATCTCATTGTTGGAGAAATCGATCCCGAATCCTCAGTGTATTTCATTACTGCATAATGATTTTAAATTGAATAATATTATCGTCACCCATGAGGACCCTTGTAAGCCATCAGCGGTCGTGGATTGGGATATGTGCACACGCGGTGATCCGTTGTTTGACTTAGGTTTACTGCTGACGTATTGGACCGAGCCCGGAGATAATCCGTTAACAACTCAAGGCGCGACTATGCCGGAATTTTTCAAAGGTGGTTTTCCTTCTCGTCTTGAAGCAATCAATCGTTATGCAAAAAAAACCAATATAAACATGGAAAATATACACTGGTATATGATCTTCGGAATTTTCAAATTAATGGGAATATTGCAGCAAATTTATATTCGTTACCAGCGCGGCCAAACAAAAGATTTACGTTTTAAGAATTTCGATTATCGAATTCGAAACCTCATTATCAAAGCCAATGACTTAAGTTGCTCATGCCAAAAATAATTGACCATGACCAACGTCGAGAAGAAATAGCTGGCGCTGTATTAAGAGTGGTTGGTCAATACGGAGTCAATGGAGTCACTATTCGTGTCGTCGCCAAAGAAGCTGGATGGTCAACTGGAGTCTTGCATCACTATTTTGACGATAAGCAGGCGCTGTTGATGGGGGGATTACGCCTAGCTGCCCGCGCGACAGGCAAATATATCAAACAAGCGATGGCAGGCAACGTTTCAAAGCAACAGCTCCGTTTGGTCCTCGAAGCAGGTATTCCATTAGATCAGCGACGTGAAGTTATGTGTCGAATATTCTTTTTCTTTTGGGCTGAAGGAATATGTGATCCCGATATTTCTGCTGAACTCGCAGAATACTACGGCTGGTGGAAGAAACGACTCCAGGAAATACTTAAGGTTGGGCAAAAAAGCGGGTGGGTAAGAAAAGATACCAGCGCAAAAATGCTTGCTGAAATGCTAGTGGCACTGGCCGACGGTGTTGCGGTTCAGGCACGCTTTAGTTCACCCGCAATGAGCAAACGTCGATTGCAAACACACGTCGCCATGTGGATCGACAATCTGCAGCCTGAGTCTTTTATAAACACAGAATTGATCATAAATTAATATGGGTGATATTAAAAAAAGCTTCTGTCGAATCTGTATTAATCAATGCGCACTGAACGTCGAAGTTGAAAATAACAGGGTTATAAATGTAACAGGTGATTTAGAGAACCCTCTTTATCAGGGATATAGCTGCATAAAAGGACGCGCCCAGCCCAACTATCTATATCATCCAGAACGACTATTGCATTCATTAAAGCGCATGCCTAATGGCACGTTTAAAAAAATACCTATTGATGTTGCCATGGATGAAATCGCTCAACAAATCGGTGATATCTGCGATGCATCTGGGCCAGACGCTATTGCATCGTACGCTGGCACTATGTTGTGGGGTTCGTTTACCAGCAGCATGCCCTTGTTGCACGTTCTCATGGATACCATCGATTCATCCATGCGATTCGATACCGACACTCTGGATAAGGGTGGCAAGCTGGTTGCAGCAGGATTACACGGCGAATGGATGGCTCCCGCCTGCGGATTTGATAACCCGGAAGTAATGCTGCTTATTGGTATAAATCCAATTCTAACCTTTACTGGACTACCTGCAGGAAATCCCGGCGGTTGGTTAAAGCAGCGTAAGAAGCAAGGAATGAAGTTAGTGGTTATTGACCCGCGAAAAACCCATGTTGCCAAAAAAGCTAATCTGCACTTGCGCGGCAAAGCCGGAACAGATGTGGATATTTTGGCCTGTTTTATTCGGATCATTCTGCATGAAGAGTTATTCGACCAATGTTTTGTTAAAGAAAATATCTCCGGGATTGATAAATTACGCCTGCATGTCGAATCCTTTGATCCAACTTCTGTATCAAAAACGACTGGCATACCAAAAACTGATCTTATAGATGCTGCACGAATGCTCGTGGGTAAAAAACGCGGCTACATCATGGCTGGAACCGGGCCTCATATGTCCGCGCAGGGCACGCTAACCGAGTACCTCATACTTGCTTTACAAAGCCTATGTGGCTATTGGCTAAGGACTGGGGATCACGTTCGTGCCGCACCAACACTTATGCCGGCGAACAAATATAAAGCCCAGGCAAAATCACCTGATCCAAACTGGTGTTCCGGTGAACCATTAGGTGTAAACGGCCATCGAAAAACGAAGGCAGGTTTACCGATAACCGCATTACCTGACTTAATGCTCTCTAAAGATAACAAACGCGTTAGAGCAATGATCTGCATTGGCGGGAATCCAATTGCCGCCATCCCAGACTACGATCGAACCGTAAGTGCCCTAAAAGCGTTAGACTTATATGTACAGATCGATCCTTGGATGTCTCGATCTTCTGAGTTGGCCGATTACATTATTGCACCGACTATGCCACTTGAGGTTGCCGCAGCTACTCGTGCTCTGGATTTTCTAACATCGTGGACAGGTTACGGCCTCGGTGTTTCGTACGCCCAGTACTCTGCCGCTATAGTTCCGCCACCAAAAGGATCGGACCTAATCGACGATTGGAAATTTCTATATGGTTTAGCGACTCGCCTGGGATATGAAAGTCAAAATGGCGATCTTCCCATCCCAGAAGGGTGTTCCACTGAACAGTTACTTGAAATTATATCAACAGATTCCCGTGTTAGTTTTTCGACGGTTAAAAATAGCACCGGTGGGGCCACGTATCCCGATTCAGCAGCGATAGTGAGTAAGAAAGACCCTAATTGCAGTGCAAAATTAGACGTTGGAAATCCAAATATGATGCGTGATTTACAGAATCATCATGAAAACGGACCAAATAAAGAGTCCGACGATGATAATTTTCCACTACGTTTACTTTGCCGAAGAGATATGCACGTCTATAACTCTTCCTGCAATATAAAAAAAACCAATCGGGGGAAATTTTACAATCCGGCTTACATGAATCCTCTCGATATGGAAACTCGAGAGCTAATATCTGGCGATCAAATAGTTATCACCTCGGCCCATGGTTTTGTGAATGCCATAGTCGAAGCCGACACGGATTTACTATCGGGAAACATATCCATAGTGTTTGCCTATGGACCTAGCTCAAAGAATACAAAAGATATCAGGGAAGTTGGCACTAATCCTAATAAATTGATGAACTGTGATACGGTTTTCGATCGATATACAGGACAACCCCGCATGAGCAATCTGCCCGTAGATGTCTACAAAAATTAGCGAGCGCCGATTCTGACATTAAATTCAAAGCTAATAGTAAAATTTTTTAATCGAATGGTGGCTATGGCTAGATTCGAACTAGCGACCCCATCATTATGAGTGATGTGCTCTAACCAACTGAGCTACATAGCCATTTCTTTGCAGGGCGTGAAAGATACCGATTTCAATGAAAATAGGCAAGTAACATGGAGCAATTCAACGCAAAAAAACTCTACACATTAAAACGGAAGTGCATTATGTCGCCATCCTTAACAACGTAATCTTTCCCCTCAAGCCGCATTTTACCGGCGTCTTTACAAGCTTGCTCACCTTTAAGGGTTACAAAATCCTCGTAAGCGATGGTTTCAGCACGTATAAATCCCTTTTCGAAATCCGTGTGGATTACGCCCGCCGCCTGGGGAGCGGTTGCACCATCGCGAAAAGTCCATGCTCGAACTTCCTTTTTACCAGCGGTAAAATATGTTTTTAATCCTAATAAATCATAACCGGCACGAATCATTTTATCCAAACCGGACTCACTTAATCCCATTTCACCCAGAAACTCTTTACGTTCTTCGTCATCGAGCTCCGAAATTTCCTGTTCGACAGAGGCGGAAACAATGACCACACTTGCACCTTCAGCGGCAACCGTTGCTCTAATGTTTTCTACAAACGCGTTACCCTCCAAATCATCCTCAGACACATTGGCCACATACATAATTGGTTTCGCGGTTAATAAATGAAACTGACGAACGAGCGCCTCATTTTCCTTTGAAAGCTCTAAAGTACGCGCTGGGTTTCCGTCGCCGAGATGACTCATTACTTTGGCCAGCATGTCACGCAATTGTATTTGAGCCTTATCTCCAGATTTAGATGCTTTGAACGCCTTATCATGTGCGCGAGTCACACTATCCAGGTCGGCTAGTGCCAATTCTGTATTTATCGTCTCGAGGTCAGATATAGGATCAACACGATTTGCAACATGGGTAACGTCATCATTTTCAAATGCGCGAACAACATGCGCAATAGCGTCAACTTCACGAATGTGAGCTAGAAACTTGTTACCTAAGCCTTCGCCTTTTGATGCACCCGCAACTAATCCGGCAATATCAACAAATTCTATAGCTGTAGGCAAAACTTTCTGCGGATCCACCAGTTCTGCAATGATATTTAAGCGTTCATCCGGCACCTCGACAATACCGACATTGGGTTCTATAGTACAGAACGGATAATTCTGCGCATCCACACCAGAACGAGTTAGCGCATTAAATAATGTTGATTTACCAACATTGGGTAATCCAACTATTCCACATTTAAATCCCACGAGCTACCTCTCACCAGACGGTTTAGTATGCAATCTAGTCATTGCAACCTGCAATTGATCGTTTGTAATATTGTTCATTTCGTCCAAACCCCGCTCTATAGCATTATGGATGGATGTTTCATCCGGTCCCGCCGCTCGAGATAAAACCCACGACAACACTTTACTCGCATGTCCAGGGTGCCCTACCCCGATACGCATACGGAAAAAATCTTTACCGAAATGAGAAATTATGTCGCGAAGGCCATTATGGCCACCATGTCCTCCGCCTTGTTTAAGACGCACTACTCCGGGTTCGAGGTCAAGTTCATCGTGCACAACTAATACTTCATCGACCGCATACTTATAAAAACATGCACATGCTGCTACCGATTTACCACTTAAGTTCATGAATGTGTTAGGTCTAAGTATCGAAATCGGATTTGCGCCAACGCTGCGGCAATGACCGCCAAAGAATTTAGCTTCATTGCGAAACGTCAGCAACTGGCGTTTTGCCAGAGCATCAACAAACCAAAACCCTGCATTATGCCGAGTCTTTTCATACTCAGCGCCCGGGTTACCTAACCCGACAACAAGTTTGATCATGTGTCGATTCCTAAGCTTAAATTAAATCAGCCCGCTTAAGCGGGCTGATTCTTTACTACCAGAGTTTCTCTAGCTAGGTAAATACCTATGACACCCTATTCAGCATCAGAATCGGCAGCAGTTTCTTGGTCTTCAGCATCCTCTTCAACAGTATTCTTCTGTGGTGGAAGAATTGATGCCACAGCTTGATCACCACCATCGTGAGACAGAAGTGTAATCTCTACGCCTTTTGGAACCACCAGTTCTGAAAGATGAATAGAGGCATTTAACTCAAGGCCCGATACATCAACTTCGAGGAAATCCGGCAAGTCTTTAGGCAAACAAGAAATATCTACTTCATTAATTAGATGAGAAAGCATTCCACCACCTACCTTTATACCAGGTGCAATATCATCACCGACAAAGTGCAATGGTACATTCATGTGAATTTTCTCAGAAGATTTAACCCGTTGAAAATCCACGTGCATAATTAATGGCTTGTAAGGATGCATTTGCACTTCGCGAAGAATTACATCCTGGTTCTTTCCGCCGTCGCTTATTGACAAAATCGATGTATGAAACGCCTCGACTTCGAGCTGATGCAGAAAAGGGTTATGCTCTAGAACAACGTTCGCATTCTCCTTACCGGCGCCATAGATCACGGCCGGTATCTTACTGGAGTGACGTAACCTTCTACTATCTGCTGTGCCTGAGCCATTGCGGGGTTCGGCGTTGACTACAAAATCTGTCATATCTATTCTCGTAAACAATCAAACTAAAAAAACAAAAAATTCTATTGGAACTTAATCCATGAACAATGAACTTACCGAATCAGCATCAGAAATACGACGTATGGATTCGGCCAATAATTCAGCCACGCTGATTTGGCGAATTTTCTCACAAGCACTCGCCTCTTCACTTAGCGGTATTGTATTTGTAACCACAATTTCATCCAATTCAGATTCAATAATATTGGTAACCGCGCGGCCGGAAAAAACAGCATGTGTTGCACAGGCAATGACACGAATAGCGCCTGCTTCCTTGAGCGCTTTTGCCCCTTGGCACAGTGTATTCGCTGTATCTACCATATCGTCGATAATCACGCAGCTACGACCCTCAACCTCGCCAATAATATGCATCACCTTGGCTTCATTTGCTTTTGGTCGACGCTTATCAATGATTGCCAGATCAACTCCCAGTTGCTTCGCGAGTGCTCTAGCACGCACAACGCCACCTACATCAGGTGAAACAACGAGCAAATTGTCCGGCTGACGACGCCAAAGCTCGGTTAACAATACCGGCGACGCATAAATATTATCAGTCGGAATATCGAAAAACCCTTGGATTTGATCCGCATGAAGATCCATCGTTAACACACGATGTGCACCGGCAAGGGGAAACATTGTAGCTACCAATTTAGCACTAATAGCCACACGTGCAGTGCGTGGACGTCGATCCTGACGAGCATATCCAAAATAAGGAACTACTGCTGTAATACGATTTGCCGAGGCGCGTTTTAACGCATCAATCATAACTAGCAATTCCATCAAATTATTGTTTGTTGGAGCGCAGGTGGGCTGAACGATGAAAACATCCCGACCACGAACATTCTCCATAATTTCGACATTAACTTCGCCATCACTAAAACGATCAACAACAGCACGGCCGAGAGGAAGCCCCAGATACCGCACCACCTCAACCGCTAAAGCCGGGTTGGCATTACCCGTAAACACGGACATGTTATCTAATGGCACTCGAAAATTCTCTCGATCTAGTGAAAAACAGGGATTTCTATCTCTAATTAGTGGCTGGGGTGCCAGGATTCGAACCTGGGAATGCCGGAATCAAAATCCGGTGCCTTGGGCCACTTGGCTACACCCCAACGTTTAAACTAATAAGGTCAAAATAATCATCGTACGTCCAATAAAGGATGCACGTTCATACTACAGGTAACAAAACCGTCAAATTCTTCGGGCATCGATTTTAAAATATCTCTACCATCAGACTCACGCTCTACGGCAACAAAAATGGCTGCGCCACTTCCGGTCATGCGTGCATCACCAAACTGACTCAACCAATTAACTGCCCGATCAACAGCCGGATAACGCTTTCGGGTCACTGACTCAAGATCGTTTCTGGAATTCCCTTCCAAAAAGTCGCGTATTGTGATGTTGTGAGAGTTCCGTGTCAATTCCTCATCCATAAAAATTTCGTATGTACTGACCTCTATTTTAGGCCAAATCACACAAAAGCACCTTTCTGGCAACAAAACCGGGGAAAATTTTTCTCCGACGCCTTCTGCCCAAGCAGCTTGTCCGTGAACGAAGACTGGCACGTCAGCGCCTAATCTTAACCCTAAATGAGCTAATTCGCTACGCGTAAGTCCTAATTCCCACAAAGAATTTAACGCTATTAAGGTCGTCGCAGCATCAGAACTTCCGCCTCCCAAGCCAGCGCCTGCCGGTAATTTCTTGGTGAGGCTGATATTAACACCATAATCGACACTTGAATGCTTAGATAATAATTGCGCAGCTTTGACACATAAATCGTCCTCAGGCAACTCCGGATTAGTTAATCGCCTAATCTCTCCATCTTCACGAGGCTCAAAATATAAAATATCACAAATATCAATAAACTGAAAAATAGTTTGTATTGTATGGTACCCGTTCGCCGTGCGTCCGGTAACATGTAGAAATAAGTTCAATTTACCTGGGGCACGCCACCCATCGAGCGGATATTCGTATGACATATTAGCCTTGAACGAGCCATCGTTTAAGCACCACACGCACTTCCAGCTCACCGCCAAGGTTCTTTCCGTCATCGTCGATAAGATGCACTGTTCCGGGCAGAGCCGTAATATACAATTTTCGAGGCAGTAAGAAGGATCCTTGCTCGGAGTAGCCAACAAATTGTATCGACCAGCCTTTTTGGTCAAAACTTGTAATTAATCCCGAGCTATCGAACATTAGGTTTTCAGTCTTTCCCGGTTCCGGTAAACCACGAAGCCAATATGCCAGCGAATCAAATGGCACATGCCAACCAACACGTCGATACAGAACATCCTGCGCTGTTTTCCCCCGAAACTGGTTTTTCTTATTATCCACCAAAGTTGCGCCTTCGGGATTCTGTTCTATACGAATTCTTCCACCACCGAACGGCCCAAATAACTCAATTCTATGTTTCGAACCAGACCTTTCCCAGACTAAAGTTGCGCTACCCCCATCATCCTTAGTTCTAACAGCTAAGCGGCCTCTGATATCCCACTCGGATATCTTTAATAATTCAGTTTTTCGAGATTGCCACTCAGATTGAGAACCGGCAGTCTGACTGGGGCCGGAAGGTTTTATTGATACACAGCCCTTTAGTAACGATAAGCATAGAAAGACAAAAACAATGCGTATAGCGTTCACTTTCTAAGACGCTCCATAGTTTCAAGCAAGGTCTTATTTTCGGGCTCTAATGAAACACCACTTTGCCAAATTAATTCAGCTTCTTCTTTTGCCCCCCTTTGCCACAACACTTCGCCAAGATGAGCCGCGATTTCGGCATCTGTGCGAACATTATGCGCTTGCCTTAGAAACTTCTCTGCACGATTCAACTGACCTAATCGAAAATGTATCCAGCCCATACTATCAAGTATAAATGGGTCATTGGGAGACAATTCTAGGGCCCGCAATATCAACTCCAACGCTTCATCGTAGCGTGTCGTTTGATCTGCCAGCGTATAGCCCAATGCGTTAAAAGCATGGGCATTCTCAGGGTCCAACTCGATCACTCGCCGCATATCCGCTTCATGTTGGGCGATCTGATCGAGTTCCGCAAATAAAATAGCTCGGGAGTACAGTAGTTTACCATTGTCTGGAATATCCTGAATTGCTGCGTCAAGAAGCTCTAAAACAATTTCCAAGTCTCCTAAATCTCTTAAAAATCCCTCTCTAGTCAAATATAGACTAACTTGCTCGTTCGTCGTAAGTGGGATAAGTTCCGACAAAAAATCGAGCGCTGCCTCACTGCCTTCAAGGTTTGCCACCGCAGTTGCCATTTGAATCTGTGCATCAAAAAATAGTGCATCGTCTCGAACCTCAGAAAACCAGTAGATAGCCTCTTCCGACCGACTTCGCCACAACTCAAGTTGACCTAAATAAATCCGTAGCTGGTCGTTTTCTGGGTGAAGTTTCAAGAGACTTAATAACGTTCGTCGGGAGCGAGAATAGCGCTCCAGCTCAATACCCATTAGAGCGTGCGACAAACTAACATCTTCGTTATCAGGTTCCTGAAGTAAAAACTCTCGGAACTGCTGATATGCTTCGGCCAACTGACCTTGAGTCGCCAATTGCCTAGCGTAACCCTCGCGTAAACCATTCGCATCGGCATGACTCGTCAGAAAGTTCTTGGCAAATTTGGTCGCATGCTCAATTTTGCCAACATCAACCAGCCAATTAAACTTTACTTGGGCGGCCTGTTGCCAATGCGGATCGAGCTGTAATGCCCTGTTGATGGACTTCCCGAGCAGTTCGGAGTCTTTTATCCGATTAGCAAGGAATGCCATGGCATAATACGCTCTGGACTCGGTTGGGAACTCCGCGATCAGAAGATTCAAATCATCGACGAAGTCCTCTGGATGCTCTTGTGAGATGTAGACTTCTGCGATATTTCCAAAAATAGTCGTCCGATCTGTAGGATAATCCTTTAACAGCTGTGAAATAAGAGCTACTACTTCGTCGACTTTGTCCTGAATCATATAAGCCTGAATTACGGCAAACGATGATCTTAAGGGGTCGGTTTGTATTTCAGACAATAGCTCGGCCATTTGCTCAGCAGTTGCTCCGTCCTGAACATGCAGAGCCAACCGAAATGCTCTAACAACTAAAGGTAAATCTCGAGTCCGACTAGCAAGCCTGGCCACTGCGGCTAGAGACGCGTCCACTTCTCCCCGACGCGCTGCAATGTCAGCCAACAAATAATCATAGACTGTTTCAGCATCCAGCGGCTTCGCTAAAGGCTGTTCGATAGCTGACACAGAGCTGTCAGATAGATCTAAATCAGCAGTAGACGGCACATTTACACAGCCATACTGCAGTGCACAGACGCTGACTATCACACCTATCCTTACGAGGATAGGCCTAGGAAAAATGCAGGTAGATATAAAACCGATCAAGAAAAGCACCAAAATTGCGGATTACCAAGACGAGAATAGCAGAAAAACATATTGAGGTTGATTGATTAAAATGAAAATACACTCATTATTTGCTACACATCTGACTCAGGATGGATAGAATCTTTCATGTTATTCTTTACTTATCGTAAAAGCTCAGCCGGCAAAAATTTGTGACAACGTTTTCCTTACTCATAATCGGGTTACTATTACTACTACTTGGTCAACGTTTCTGGGGTCATTTGGTGAATATACTGATGTTCCCCTCACGGCAACAACCCGCTCAAGTAGATATAACGGGTCGGTTGGGAACATTAGCCCGCTCAGGCGGAGTACTTTCGATTTTCGGCATATCACTTGCGGTCACATGGGGGTGGGCTCCGGCATTTGTATGGATCATCATATCCATAGCTATTTTCACCGTTTTCACCCAATCGGGTATCACATGGCTATCCGAATTTTCCGAGCCTCGATCAAGCTTTTTGGGAATAAAATCAACAATTGGAGAGAAAGCTGCGATCCTTTGTCATTTCGCCCTGCTGAGTCCTCTGTTATTGCTGGTCCCATTTTTACTTTCAGTCTGTGCAGAATTGATTCTAAGACACCCAGCGTTGCTCATATTGCTCTGTATCCATCTATTATTCGCTTTGGCCGTGCAACATTTTCGCTCGTCTAACAATTTTGTGGTGGTGACTCTACTTATTCTGAGCCTCGGGTTAATTTTTTTCATCGCTGATTGGCTATCCAATAATCCCACCTTCATTCAATTACCTCAATCACAATTGACTAAATACGGCGTAGGTATCGTTCTGTTCCTAGCAGTTGTTGTGCTTAAACGATATCAAAAATTTCTTTCTGGTGAAGCAATAGCAGCCGTGTCTACACCCGCGACATTCCTATGTGGATTTATAATCGCCTTGGTAATCTGCCTCGAGCAACCGAGCATTGCCATCCAAGCCTATTACAATGATGCTTCTTTTTTTAGCGCAGTTCCGCTTATATTTGCAACAATCACCCTGGGCCTTTCTTCACTTGTAACAGCAATGGACTCCTCAGTAAGTGAGCACACACCAAGACGATCAAATGCTTCTTTTTTCGAGGGTTGTTTCGCACTATTGGTTTTCCTAATATTGGTCTGCCTTCCAGGCAAATACCCTGATATACCGGTTGGATTACCAAACTGGTTTCAAGGGCTGACACCATTGAACACCATTGAGTTCATGGTGCAGTCATTTACAAACCTCGCGGGAAACTTACCCATCGCAAGTAAGCACCTACAGCTATTTTTACTTTATCTGATTAGCGTATCAGGCATTATCCTAGCCAATAGTTTATTTTCGTTTGCTGTAAAAACTGTGAATTCCGAAGTGATATCAGTAAAATCTGCTCACTTGAACCCCACGTTAATCATCAGCTTAGTCATTGCCGTAATTTTCGGTCTGTTTCTGTCATTAAATTATTCCGCAAATGCATGGATACTGATAGGAACCAGCTCACTACTATTTCTGGTTACGCTCCATGGAACCATTTTTATCGGTATTTTAAGACTACAACGGCCAATTCTTCTCATATCAGTAATCACCTGTTTATCGGCACTAGGCCTTTTTTCTTTACTAATAATGGGCGGAATATTTCATTCAGCACGACAGGAAACTCTATTCTGGTTGTTGCCACACGGCATGATTTCCGTTTTATTTTGCCTAATTATTTGGCACATAAGTGTACTTGCCTACACAATCAAACGTCGCAGACGGGATTCATGAGTAGTATAATGTCATGGAACCCGTAAATTATAAATTCGCATTTTTAAAAATACGCTCATTTTCCCTCGTGTAAATACATGCATCTTCTAGCATTCGGCCTTAATCATAATAGTGCATCCATCGACGTCCGTGAACGGGCTGCGTTCACCGCTGAACGTCTGGAAAATGCGATTTTAAATCTAACCGCAAGAAAGGACGTGTCAGAAGCAACCATTTTATCGACATGTAATCGAACAGAAATCTATTGCCGTCAGCAATCCGCTGGTAGCGACTCGATTCATAGTTGGATATCAGAATACAGCGGTCTTAGTCCCAAAGAAATTAACGACTCCGTTTATTTATTTCCGAATGACCAGGCGGTAAAGCATGCTTTCCGTGTGGCTTCAGGACTTGATTCAATGGTTCTCGGTGAACCTCAAATACTGGGTCAAATGAAGGATGCATTTGCTGTTGCACATCGAGCGGGCGCGACGGGGAAGATTCTCAATCGGATGTTTCAACACACTTTTTCTGTCGCAAAACAAGTGCGCACCGATACATCAGTTGGCACCAATGCAGTATCTGTAGCCTACGCTGCTGTTGATCTAGCAAAAAGACTTTTCAATGACCTGTCGTCGAAGGTAGTGCTATTAATCGGCGCCGGTGAGACAATAGAGTTGGTTGCTCGGCATCTGTTACAAAATGGTGTTAAGCAAATTATTGTGGCTAACAGATCTATCGAGCGTGCAGAGAATCTCGCACGCGAAATCAGGAGTGAAGCAATTTCCCTAGGAGAAATTCCAGCACGACTTTATGAAGCCGATATCGTCGTCGCGTCTACTGCCAGTACCTTACCAATTCTCGGCAAAGGGGCGGTCGAAAGTGCAATAAAAAAACGCAAACATCGCCCTATGTTTATGGTAGATCTGGCAGTACCTAGAGATATAGAGTCTGAAGTTAGCTCCTTGCGCGATGTTTACCTTTACACCGTTGATGATCTCGCCGATGTTATCGACCAGAACATGAATGCAAGAAAAGAAGCCGCGATCGAAGCAGAAAAAATAATTGATCTACAAGTTGTTAGATTTATGCGTTGGTTAAATTCACTTAATTCAGTACCCACGGTTCGTTCGTTTCGAAGAGAAATCGAGGAAATTCGCAAACGCGAACTAGACAGAGCTATAAAACGTTTACAATCCGGCACCAATCCAGAAGATGTGCTGGAACGATTGTCACGAAATTTAACCGGTAAATTTAGCCATCTGCCAAGTAAAGCATTACGTAAAGCTGATGAGTCGGGTAATGCCCAACTTATCGGCGCCATGAAAACACTATTCAATCTGGAAAATGAATGAACCCGAGCATCATTGAAAAACTGGAAAATCTAGGCGATCGTCAGGAAGAAATCAATGCGCTGCTTTCTGAACCTGAAATTTTCCAGAACCAGGACCAGTACCGCAAATTAACCATTGAACTTTCTGATATTTCACCCGTCGTCGATTTATTTCACACCTACCAAAGTCTGTCCGAAGAGGTTGAAGAAACGCGATTGATGTTGAAAGACGAGGATCGATCAATTCGGGATCTTGCTCAATCAGAAATCCCTGAACTAACGGCGCAAATAGAAGAGACAGAAGCGTCTTTACAACGATTACTATTGCCTAAAGATCCAAACGATGATCGCAATATTTTTCTTGAGATTCGCGCAGGCACCGGCGGCAATGAAGCCGCTATTTTCTCTGGAAACCTATTTCGTATGTACTCTGTATATGCAGAGAAGATGAACTGGAAAGTTGAAGTAATGAGCAAGAGCGAAGGTGAAGCAGGGGGCTATAAGGAAATAATCACTAGAATAGAAGGTCGCGGCGCATATTCCAAGTTGAAATTCGAGTCTGGAGCTCATCGTGTTCAGCGAGTCCCTGAAACAGAGGCCCAAGGACGCATTCACACCTCCGCTTGCACCGTTGCAATATTACCCGAAGCAGACGATATTGATGAAATTGAAATAAATTCAGCTGACTTGCGTGTCGATACCTTTCGCGCCTCTGGCTCAGGGGGGCAGCACGTTAATAAAACGGATTCTGCGATTCGCTTAACCCACTTACCCAGCGGCGTCGTCGTTGAGTGTCAGGACGAAAGATCCCAACACAAAAATCGCGCCCGTGCCATGAGCATCCTAAAATCACGATTACTTGAAGCTGAAATCAACAAACAACAGGCAGAAGAAGCTCAAAATCGGCGAAGCCTCGTTGGCAGCGGCGATCGATCTGAGCGCATCCGCACATACAACTATCCACAAAACAGAATCACCGATCACAGAATCAATCTAACACTTTACAAATTGGAAGAAATTGTATCGGGTGATCTTACTCAAATAATTGATCCGTTGACGTCGGAGTTTCAGGCTGATCAGTTAGCTGCACTTGCTGATAATCAATGATGCCGAGCGCCACCGTAGAACACTTACTCCGAAAAGCGAAACAACAACTATCGAAAACCAGCGATTCCCCAGCGTTGGACTCAGAAATCCTTTTTCGCCACATCACCAACTACTCAACCACCGAGTTGATTCGTGAATCCGAATCCAAGGTATCTGATATAAATGAATCGCATTTTTGGCAACTCATTTTAGAGCGTGAAAAAGGAACACCAATTGCATACTTAGTCGGTAAACGGGAATTCTGGTCACTGGATTTCGCTGTGAATGAATCAACATTGATTCCGAGGCCTGACACCGAAATTCTGTTAGAACAAGCTATTAAAATCACTCAACAACAGCCTTACTGTAAAATTCTCGATCTTGGAACGGGAAGCGGAAATATTGCCATCAGCATCGCTCATGAATGTCCGACTGCAAACATTACCGCAGTTGATATATCATCTGATGCCCTCAATATTGCGCAACAAAATGCAACTCGACTTGGCGTACAAAATGTAAGATTCTTGCTCAGCGACTGGTTCAATAAACTAACCACAGAGCGTTTCGATCTAATTGCATCTAATCCACCTTATGTTGCGAAGGACGATGAACACCTGATCTGCGGCGATGTGCGTTTTGAACCGCGCTCCGCCCTCATATCAGGAGATCAAGGCTTAGATGACATTAAGCATATAGCGCGACATTCACTCAATTTTTTAGAAAAAAATGGTCAAATATTAATCGAACATGGTGCTACACAAGGTGCCAAGGTAAGATCAATCTTGCACAAGGTTGGGTTTAGCAGGTGTGAAACATTCAATGATTTATCCAACAATGAACGTGTTAGTAAGTCTCAGCTTCTGTAAAACGATACATAAGGGCAGATTCCGTCTTTCTATACTTTGGTTACAATCTGATAAGACATCACACAATCGAATGATCAACGACCTTTTTATCCAAAAAACGCGCTTGCCGATATTGTTGTAAGTCGGTATTTTCATTACACATTAATACTAAATTAGGCTTACTCCTATGTTCTTTCAAGATAAATCTTCAATGGTGACACCTGACGAAGCACTACCGGGTCGAGATACTGCTATCTTTCCCGGAGAGCAGCATTTCGTTCTCGGAACACCTATATTGCCGCCTTATCCAGCAGACCACGAGCAAGCAATAGTAGCGATGGGTTGTTTCTGGGGTGCTGAACGTTGTTTCTGGCCGTTACCTGGCGTTTACAGCACGTCCGTTGGCTATTGTGCCGGATTCACCAAAAACCCAGGATATCGAGAAGTTTGCACCGGGAAAACAGGTCATACAGAAGCCGTAAGCATTATATTTGACCCGATTAAAATTAGTTACACTGAGATACTAACAGTATTTTGGGAGTCCCATGACCCGACCCAGGGTATGGCCCAAGGAAATGATCGCGGCACACAATACCGTTCAGGCATCTACACCACAACTGATGGGCAAGCAGATACGGCGCGGGAGTCTTCAAATATGTTTCAACAAGCTTTAAATAAACGCAATTTGGGAAAAATCACTAGTGAAATCATTGCGCTGCACGAATATTACTTTGCCGAGGATTACCATCAGCAATATCTGGCCAAAAATCCTGGAGGCTATTGCGGACTAGGCGGCACCGGTGTTTGCTTTTCAGCAGCATAACCTGACGCGACTGTCGTCCATAACGCAAACTAACTAACGTTCATCATTGTTGTGAAAAATCCGAAAAAAGACACCAGCCGTCTGAATGTAGTGATGTTCACTGGAGGTCGGGGTTCTACTGCACTAGCCAGTCAGTTGAGTAATGCTGCCGAGATTAACTTAACACTTGCCATCAATGGATACGATGACGGACTATCAACTGGAGAGGTACGCCGTTTTCTAGGGGATAGCTTGGGCCCATCGGATTTTCGTAAAAATGCGTCTCGCATAGCGTCATTAAGAAATTCCTGCAATCTCGCGTTGATAGAGTTTCTGGATTTGCGATTTCCTGACGACGTTAGTCTAGACACGGTTACTGCAATTGAACATGTATTATGTCATTCACAATGGGATGCAAATGATATTTTCATTAAAAAAGTTTCGGATCTTCTATCCAAACTCGATGAAGACACTCTAACGGAATTAGAAACTTATTACGGCGCTTTTTTAGACGATTACTCTAATTCTATTTATGGTTTTAATTTTGATGACTGTAGCGTAGGCAACCTGATATTTGCCGGTTGTTTCCTCAGTTCAAAACGAAGTTTTAACCAGACAGTCGAGCGTTATAGCAAGATACTGGGAATACCATCCGGCGTAATCGTCAACGTTACAAATGGTGAGAATGCGTATCTTGTAGCCATCGACAGAGACGGTAAGTTTCTGGAGAGTGAAGCAAACATCGTGGACGATCAGAATCTGGGGAGAATAAAAGATTTTTATCTTATTAACTCATCAGGTCAGGCACAACAATATAGGAAACGTAGCGGTCGCGACTTGATTCAAGAATTAGATTCTGGCTCCGCTAAAATCACACTAAATCCTGCTCTATCTCTCGCCGTTGAACATGCGGATCTCATCCTCTATGCCCCGGGAACACAATATTCGAGTTTATTTCCATCATACATAACACCAGGACTTGGGAAGTGTATTTCCCAGAATTTACACGCACTCAAGCTGTTGATAACTAATTTATACGAAGATGCAGAAACTCGTGACGCTAGCGCTACGGAAATAATTGATCGTGCGCTTTATTATTTACGTGAGAAAGGGCACAAAGAAATACCTGCTCCGTTTCTTGTTACACACTATTTGGTAAATGTGCCGGACTCCGTAAAAAGCGATCATATCCCAGTTGGTCATATAGACTCTATCGAAGATCCCCGCCTCGTGCGTATCGGCAATTTCGAAGAAGGCATCAGTGGTAGACATCATGCTGAAAAAATACTAACGCCGTTTGTAAAATCACTCACAGAGTCTCGGCTACGACCAACAGTTGCTGTGCTGCTTATGGAAAGTAAATCCATTGATAAGGCAACCCAAACTATGCTCGAACTCATACGTGCGCGGGTCGGTAGTCTTTCATGTGATATTACCGTATACCACTTGGCGCCTATTCCTGAGAATATTACCAAGCGCAAAGACTTACCGTTTAAAACATTCAGAATCGAGGCCAACTCCGGCCTTGGAGACAAAACTCTAATCGATACAGCATGTCAATCAGGAGCCGACTATATCTGTTTATTCGAATCATCGGGCATGTATCACGGCCACGATATCGTCAATTTAGCAGCAAACATCGATGGCCAGCATCTCGATGCCGTTTGGGGTAGCAGGCGACTTTCCCGTCACGACATGAAAGCATCCTATCGATTCAGATATAAACATCACGCCATAAACGGGATGATAAGCGCGCTTGGCAGTCACGCGCTTAGTGCAGCCTATCTGTTCCGACACGGTCGTTACATTTCAGACACCCTGTCCGGTTTAAGACTTGTTAAAACAGTGCATGTGCAAAATGTTGCGCAACACATAAACCATCCTTGTTTCAATCAATTCCTGCTAAGTGAACTTCTTAAAAGCGGAAATAAAGTCTTTGAATTACCGGTAGAATTTCTACCGATCTCACCTGAAAAAGTGAAACGCACTTCAATTAGTGAAGGCTTACGCAGTCTTTGGGTTATTTTTTGGCCACACAAGCAACGCGTAGATTAGTACCTTTGCCAGTTATTCAAAACATTGTGTTCGATATGGATGGTGTACTAGCAGACACATCGTCCATTCATGCCCAGGCATACGACAAATTATGGGCGCACGTCGGACTCGCCGGACCAAACTACCCTTCGATCGCCGGTCGCAGTACTAAAGACGTGGTAAGTGAACAAACTCGTTCACTACTTCCGTCTGCTCAGGATTTAGAAAAGTGGATTAATTTCAAACAAAAGCATGCACTAGAGTTAATACGAGTTACAAACACGTTGTATGATGAAATACCTTCGGTGATTGCAGATTTGACGCGTAAGGCAATCCGATGTTCCGTGGCGACAAGCGCTTCTCATCAATCTGCCACAGCTATACTTGGCCAATCCGACCTTATCGATAAATTTGTTCACATCATTACCGCCAAAGATGTTAAAACAGCAAAACCCTCTCCTGAAGGTTTCCTTCTAGCAATGCGACAATCCCAATTTGATCCAAACGCTACACTTATAATCGAGGATAGTTCTAACGGAATACAGGCGGCTCTTGCCAGCAATGCATGGGTAATTTCGGTTCGTAGCGATATTTCCGTAGAGCATGAACACTTTATCGGATCTTATTCGAGTATCACCCGCGCAATGCGCGACTTATTATGAATGTTCTAGTAATCCCGGCAGCAGGACGGGGAAGCCGATTAAAGTCCACATACCCCAAAGTACTCCATCCAGTCGCTGGACATGCAATGATTGACTACCTGATTCGACGTTATCAAAATGTTGTTGATCGCTTCGTGCTGGTTATTAATCCACAGGATGAAAGAATCATTCGTGAACATATGGAATCAACACAAATCGAGTTCGGTGTATGTTTCCAGCATGAACCTACGGGCATGCTTGATGCGCTATTGCAATCGTATAATGATAGCGGCGTCCAGAATGCTGATAAAATCTGGATTACCTGGTGCGATCAAATAGGAATAAGTCAACGAACGGTTAACCGTATCTGTGAACATTTTCGTATTTTAGGTAATCAACCCGGATTAATTTTGCCCGTTGCCATAAAGAACAATCCTTATATCCATTTTAAACGCAACACCGCCAACAAAATAATCCAGGTACTTCAGCGGCGCGAGGGAGACTCCATGCCTGATTTAGGTGAAAATGATTGTGGTCTATTTGCTATGAGCGCAGATGTATTTTTAAAAGACTTAAAAGACTATTCTGAGATCACTAACTTCGGCAGTGGAACCGGCGAACGCAATTTTCTGCCGTTTATTCCTTGGTACCACAGGAGAGGACAAATACTGAGTTTTGAAATTGATAATCATCTAGAATCCATTGGGGTTAATGATCAACACGATATGAACGAAATTCTCGATACGTTGGATATACTCTAATGAAGACACTATCTATTGTTATCCCGGCCTACAACGAGGAACGCTTTATTGGAAGCCTCCTTAAAAAAATTGCAACCGTAGGCTTAGAAGATATGGGGGTTACGGCGCAAATTATCGTAGTTGATGATTGCTCGTCTGATAACACCTGCACTATCGTATCTTCATTTCAGAAAGTAGACTTGGTCCGGCATGATACGAATCAGGGCAAGGGCAAAGCCGTGCGCACGGGACTTGAACGGGCAACCGGTGACTTTATAATTATTCAGGATGCGGATCTCGAATACGACCCAAACGACTATGTAGCAATGCTGGAACCTATAGTAAACGATCAAGCCGATGTCGTGTACGGCAGTCGATATTTGAAATTTCCCAATGGCGGAATAATTAAAAACCTTTGGCATGGTAAACATCCGAAACAGGGATTGGCAGCTTATTTAGGCGGGCAAAGCCTCAGCTTTGTTGCTCGTTTTTTTACCGGAACCTATATTTCAGACACGGTCACAGCCTATAAGCTTTTCAGAGCCTCCATACTTAAGGACATGATATTGGAAACTACCGGTTTCGAAACAGATCATGAAATATCCTGTAAAGTTCTAGCAGCCGGACATAGACTCAAAGAAGTGCCTATTAGCTATTTTCCAAGAAGTCGGGAGGAAGGAAAGAAGATTGGCGCGAAAGACTGGTTTAGAGCTATTGCGACCTTTCAAAGATATCGAAATGGCTAGTCCTATTTCAACTCTTTTGGATTTAGATCGGCGCTGTGGCACATCATTAATGGGCTATCTAACGACGTTAGCCTGTTGTGCGGCCATCGCGATTGGCTGGTGGGCTTTTCAGCCAGAAATTGTGTTTAGAATGCCTGACAGCACTAGTTATCTACGATTTGATGATTATCGGGGTGCTGGCTACCCAATGCTTCTGGATATAACCAAACTAATAACCGGTACCCATAATAGTATTCCACTCGTCCAACACCTACTTCTATTCAGCGGAATTACCTATCTTGGACTTGTCGTTCAAAAGACCTATAAATCACTTTTTTGCGGTCTAGCAATCGCATTTCTTATCGGCGGTAACATTGAACTGGTACGCTATAATTTCACACTTTTAACCGAGTCCCTGTTTTTCACATCCACTATGCTACTGCTCGGTTGCATCCTCGGCTGTAAAACACCCTCTCCAACACGTTTTATCATATGTGGCGCAATTGTCGCTTGGCTCATTCTCATAAAACCAGTTGGTTGGGCATTCGTTGCACTACCCATCTTGCTGATCGTTAATCAAACGCTTAATGGCCGAACATTTTTGCCCTTAGCCATTTCCACATTAATCGGGTTTCTTCTTGTAACAGGAGTTGGCTCGGCATACCGATATCATCACTTTGGTGTGCTCAGTCCCGCATCTTTCGTTGGCAATCAAATTATTGGCAAGCTAATTTATGCTAATTTCAACTACAGCGAACTTGATCAGCCAGTGGCCGGGAAATTCTGGCTAGATAACACCGCGCAATTTAGAGAATTAAACCAAAGTCTTTTTTCAGAGTTAGACGAGAAGCTGCTATTTTCACTAAACATCTACGATTACATGCGCTTCACCCAAGAAAAAGCTCTGTTCAAAGTCTTGGATACGCCAAATATGTCTGATCGGCAAGCTCAGCATGAATTCGCAATGTCGATCATCAAACTAGACCCGATGGCCTATGTACGCGACATAGCGCTGCAAGTTTACAGTTTATGGACTATCGCTATCTTGCAAACCCAAGATTCTGCTAAGCGATACATGAAAAAAGTAGAGACTGCTCAACAAACAGTGCCAGCAGAAGTCACCATTTATACAACTGACGGAAGTAGTTCCATTGTGATTACTGTCCTAAAACTAGTTATGATAGGCTTAGCTGTAATAAGCGGTGTTAGTATCATATTCAGTCTGTATCGAATCTTATACACACGTCGATCATTAGACCCAGTTTTTCAGAATCTATTTATTATAGCCTCCACAATCTGGAGTTACTTTTTTCTTGTTGCATTATTTCAAGCGGCGCTCCTGCGTTACATTCTAGCTGCCTGGCCAATGCTGACAGTCTTCGGTCTATTATTTTTATTGTTTGGGCTACGGCTTTTCAGTCAGAAACAAGTATAGCGCACAGTTATTCTGAAGCTTCGACAACCTCTTTAAGCTTTGCCAAGCCTGCTTCATAGTCAGATTCAAGCATAGACTCTAAAACCAACCCAAAATAACGACCCATAACGTTGTAACCGAACTCAGTATTAAGACCCCATATTACGGTTGTATTCTTGCCGTTTTCGTCTAAGTTAAAATAAGCAACCGCTGTTCCCGGTGTACCAAAATCCAACACGCTTTTCACAAACTCTGATGCCCTACTTTCAATAATTTCCTGTCGACCGTTACCACCCTCAGGGTGATCGCTTCGCCAGTTTACAGTAGCTCAAACGCCGCTTTCAGGCCCCGTATAACTATAAATTGTTTGTGGGTCTCGGTTGTGCCATGGTGTCCATTCAGAATGTGCTTGCAAACTATTAAGCTTAGGGAATACCGCGGTAGCTGGGGCACCTATTTCAACACTGCATTCTATTTACAGAAAAATAGTATTACATCGGAGGTTTACCAGGCAGTGGAAAAGGTGAAACTTTCCCTCCCCCTTCTCCACTATGTATTTTATTTTGTCCTTCTTTCTCTACCTGATCGATTCGTACAACAGAATGCATTGGTATAAAAGTTCGTTTAACACCGCTAAATTCGGCTTTCAGCTTTTCATCAGTTGGATCGACGACCACCTTGGATCGTTCACCAAAAATAATTTCTCCAACTTCGATAAATGCATACATATTACTCTGTGACACATCTCTGGCGTAAAGTTCATAGATATTTCCCTGATTTTGAAAAACGACTTTATAAACGAGTTTGTTTCCCATTTTTACCTGTTTTATGATGTGTGGTTAGGGTTAAGAATTCCGAAATATTATGCTGTAGAGGAATTATGAGCGGCTATTATAGCAATAATTACACATACAAATCTTTCCCAACGATTCATAAAGCACTAATGAAACTTTTCCAAATACTATTCTGCCTTTTGATTTCTATTGGAATCACGCATGCAAGTTCAAACGAAGAAAGCATGCCACCCAAAATTGCGAAAGCATTGAAAAAATTCGGACTCTCAAATGACTCAATTAGCATCAATATTGCCGACGTTGATAGCAACACAACGCTATTGAATCTAAACCCGGATACCGTTCGAAACCCAGCATCAACCATGAAAATTTTAACCAGTCTCGCCGCACTAGACATACTGGGTGCGGGTCATCTGTGGCGCACTGGTTTTTACCGAACGAAGAGCATTGAAGATGACACCTTACAAGGGGATCTTTTTATTAGAGCTGGAGGTGATCCGCTTATTTTATTAGAAGATATGTTGGCAAGCCTTCTGGCGTTAAGGTTACGCGGCATTCGGAAAATCGCCGGAAACTTAGTAATTGACAGCTCGATTTATGATGAGTCGACCATAAATAGCACCCCACTCGATGGAAAGAGAGATCGTGTATACAATGTTCCACCGTCAGCATTGAGCATAAACTTCCGTGCCACTCAGTTTATTTTCAGCCCGGATCGAGACAGGCTAAAAATCCTAGCGTATCCTCCAGCTATAAATTTAAGAATTACAAATGAAGTACAGTTGATCCGCGGAAACTGCAACGGTGCATGGCGTAAACTATTACCATCTACGTCCGCCAGTTCTAACACTACACATGTTAGGTTCACGGGAACATATCCTAAATCATGTGGGGAACAATCAATAACACGCTCGATACAAAGCAGTGATCAATATATCTATGGCGTGTTCGGTGCCTTATGGAAGGCTCTGGGCGGTTCGATCGCCGGAAAACTAGGTTACGCGTCTGTGCCAGACGACGCAAAACTAATCTACGAGAGAGTATCTAGGCCCATGTTTGACGTCCTTAGAGGCATTAATAAATACAGCAACAATCTTATGGCACGAATGCTTCTGCTAGGAATTGGCGGAGAAGTTTACAACGAACCCTCAACCCCTGAAGCAGGTCGGCTCGCGATTAAGGAATGGTTAACGAAACAGTCGCTCAATCTTCCCGGGCTAATTATCGACAATGGTTCAGGTCTTTCTCGTAATTCACGCATTACTGCCGCGGGGCTTGGCTCACTGCTACAATATGCACGGAATCATATCCATTATGAGGAATTTGCGGCTTCATTGTCTCTGTCAGGCATTGATGGTTCCACCCGTAAACGTTTTTCGGACGAAAACAACCGGGGTCGATTTCGGCTCAAAACAGGTTTGTTAAATGGAGTCCGGACAGTAGCCGGTTTTTCCCGCACCGTAAAAGGCACAAATCTTCGGATCGTAATTCTGCATAATCACCCCAAAGTAAATTACAGCAATGGAAATGCCATTCAGAACACTATTTTAAAATATGCTAACGAAAACTTTTAACTTGTCTTTAACCAGTTAGCGACCTTAGCCGGATTGTCCATATGCAGGTGATGATCACCGACCATGTCTTTGATTGAAAAATTTTGAAAATAGTCAAGCCGGTCTTTAGTTGAGCTTAATTTATGAAGTATCCCATTACTCGCACGTAGACCCTTTACCGGGCACTCAATACTTCGTAAATAAAGCTCAACCTGATCCTCAGCCATGTAAACAGGTGATGGTAAACGCACGCGACTATCCGTTCTCCAGCTATAACCTGTTCCCTGATGAATCAAATTCCGCTCGATAATAAGCCGAGCTGACGCCTGCTTCATTTTCGTTACCATTAATCGGCTTTCGACGGCCGATTCAATATTTTTATGCTGTCTCGATGGTTTCTTACCCTTAGCGAGACGAAAAGTATGAGCGCGTTGCAGGCGATCGACAGTTTGATCGCGTTGCCCGGTAACCGGGCCTAAACCGTCAATAAGATATAGTCGTCCCACACACGACATCATGGATGCGACCAGACAACCAATACCCGTTCCTAGTGAATGACCTATCAAATCAAAGTCCTTCCAATTCAGATGATGGATTAGCTCGGCAACATCGAGCGCATAATCGACTAAATGATAATTAACGCCTTTAGGCCGATGATCCGAAAATCCATGCCCAGGTAGATCGACCGAAATAAGATTTATATCCGGCAGGTATTTTGACAGAGGAATAAAGCTGGCGGCATTGTCTAGCCAGCCATGAACCGCTAATGCTTTACGTTGTGCACCAGGGTTAAACTCGATTCCACGAAGTACGCCATATTCAAGGGGAATTTCAAATTCTATTGTCATAAATACCAATCAGTCGTTTGCAATATGTTATGTTCGCCGAATTAAACTACACGAATAAACATGCAGATATTAACCGGAACCTAATGCGTAATACACTTATCGATTTTAAACGAGTGTTATCGCTAACAGATAGCTTGTTATACCTTGCAGGCAAAAGCTTGCAACGCAGGGCTATGAGAAATGGTGTACTCATATCAATAGCGATGAGTTCGTCAATTGTTCGCAATAATTATCTCAGCGCTGAGGTTCTAACTCCAGATCAAATTACCGCGCTAATGATTGGTGCCTTCGCATCCTACCCAGCAGGCACTTAACTTGTGCGGATCGCTAATTTTCTTACTCGAGAT
>CAJQKF010000005.1 GCA_905478855.1 uncultured Gammaproteobacteria bacterium | reverse complement strand
GCGCTAATAAATAGCGCTCGTTTTTTGATAACAGCGTTCATCCTAGGCTTTATTTATGTAAACCCGCCCACGAGTAGGGTCTACTGTCACATGATCTCCGGTTGATATCAATTGGGTTACATCACCCTGATCAAATCGGTCGCACATAGTGAGATTTGCCAGTGCGGCGCCTTGGGCCAGAATTGGGTTAACATTATTAAACAACAGCGCCAAAGGAGCCATCTTACGTTGTACCATTTCATTTAGCATCCACGCTGATGCTACACCTCCTTTAGCTGTATTTACTACGAGAATTTTCTCGACGTAGTTTTGACCATACAAAGCGTGCTGAGGTCTGGAAAATACACCCTTTATTCGATCTAGATCATAACGTGCGGAAAAATTGTCGCTGGTTACCAGTGCGACCCCGCTAACCAGTTTTCCAATACCTTTGTGACAAACAAGTTCTATAGTTGATTTAGTCATAATACTTCTCCCGCAATCGCAGAATTAATACATGTCTTCATGCTAGCCAGACTTGGTTGATAACCGTAGCCGCCAATGATATTGGTTAATTTGGCAGAGTTGGTTAGTAGTCTTCGCCAGCCATTGGCAAGCCCCATTTCTCTGGCATAGCTTTGATAAAAACACATACCTTCTAATACCATAGCCCCTGAACGCTCAATTTTCTCTGTAATACCGAAACGGGTAGCATCAGCATAAACGGCGGGTGATGTGACTACGAGCATTGCAGTATCAGGATGAATGGTTCGATTATTGAGTAAGCTTGCGACTTCACTCATTTCAAACAACGATAGCTGAGGCGCGGAAAAAACAACGACATCCAATTTATCTCCTGTGTTGCCATATTGACCAAAAAATATCTCTAAGTCTTTAGCGCCGATGGATTGTGTAGAGAGTTTTTCTGGTAAACATACAGTCTCTATATCCGGTGCTTCCGGTGTATGCCCCACTAAATGGAATAGTGGTGTTGACCCGTAGCTTGCCATAGCAGCGCCAAAATGCTTCAGATCGTCGGAGCTTGGCGTGACTGAAATCCCATTAATAACCGGGACCTGCCAATATGACCCCGCACGCTGACCAATGATTGCACCTAGTGCGCCCCAGTCGGTCAGATTTTCCGGTTGTACCTCAACGTTAAATAACTTCGTGCCCTGTCTGTTTCTTTGTAAGTGCAAACCATAATTTGGTGTTCTACCAGTAAGACCTGCTGCTAATGCGGATGGGCCACCTTCGAAGTTGGAAAATGCACCAAGAACGCTGTTGCAGTAAATTACGACACCAGTATCACCAAAAGCCAAGTGTTCTCCTCGGGTTGGAGCCGTGATGGTTTGGTAGTTAATGCATGTATCGGTCATCAGAATGCCGAGAGCTTTGAATCCATTAATAGCCCGTTGTTCGAGAGATGCCATGTCATCAGTTTGTTTGAGCGATTTGTAATGACGAAAATCAATTCCTCTTGGGTCGGTGATCATCGGTATACGAACTGTTCGATCCTGTTCTGGCAGTATGGCTAAGGATTCTACAAATTGTACTCCGGCCTCCCCCAATGATTCAGTATCCGCCATCATATGGGCTTGGCTTACTCCTACTAGATTTTCAGCATCAAAAAATTCACCTACTTGAATCATATGATTCATTGCCCATTGTCGGGCATCTCCCTGCTCTCCAGCAAGCATTGATTGTTCTTCTTCAGTTAATAACATAAGTGTGGGCTCAAGAATACGGTTTATCAGGTAACGAGTATGCTAATAATATAAATTTTCATCCATCGTGCGGGTTGCAGTACCACCCACAAGAACATCCTTTATTTTGCTGTTTGTTATGCTCAATTCGGTTTGTATCAAGCTGGGGCGATTTATTTCATAGTCTTGTTCGGAGTAAATTCTACAGCATTATTCTCGAATAGGTAGCACGCGAGTGCCCGATTGGTAGTTCCTGTCGCTGCAGCTTCGGGTGTTCCAACAGCCGGACAAACCTCAGAACAGTGTAAATTGTGTGAAGGTTCTATTGTATAAATATAAAGTATTGCGAGTGTATGCGCGCCTATCTCTGCACATTAGTCGCTGGTAGCCCGGTTAGATTGCTATTCAAGTCTTCAATGCGTTAGGGAACGCCGAAAAAAGATGCCATTTTATCTGTCGTACTTATCGATTCGATCGCTTTTTCATAGTTTTTAGTTACTGCTGCGTTTAAGCGCGCATGTGCTGTTATATTTGATTAATAGCGGACTCAATGCACTCTGTCGGGCTGATTTTGCCGTTCTTTACCCGTTCAGATAGACCAATAGCGTCGTAGCGTATATATTCTGAACACTTCATATCATAAATCTTTATTTTTTCAAAAATGTTAAGTAGATTATTCGGCAATGCCTAGTTTGTGCACGTCAGGATACTACACACAGGAATAGAGCCAATACAATGTTGGAGATACGCCCAAATTGTGAATTGTGTGATGCAGATCTTCCTCCAAATTCGCTGGAAGCCTGTATTTGCAGCTACGAGTGCACATTTTGTAAAAATTGTGTGGCGACGGTATTGAAAAATGTTTGTCCGAACTGTGGCGGCGGATTTTCTCCGCGGCCAATTCGTCCCGTGAAGAGCCATCGACCTGGTGTGGGATTGGAGTATCAGTTGCCATCAACACGGCGAGTTACAGCTAAATACAGTAGGGATGAGATGATTGAATTCAGCAACATCGTCCATTCTGCTCCGCCAGACAAGCGTTAAATCTATTGCCCCGGATAGGTTGTCTTCAGGGAACCAACTCTGCAATGGCAATACCACTTTCGCCAGCCACTGAGTAAAGTAAGTATTTCTTTTTGTTTTCAATAAAAATTGCTGGATCTCTCAGTTGGCGCACTTTGCCATTTGCGAGCCCAACTTGAGACGGAACGTTCGGTAGGTTGCCACCTTCATATTCCATCTCGGGTGCTAGAAGAGGCGTAATTTCACGAATTTTCCAATTGTGCCAATCACCTTTCAGATCGATAGTGGTTGTGTATATTTGCTCAGGACAATCGCCAATATTGGAGTAGTATACTGAAAGGGTATGTTGTTCAACACAGACTGCGCTGTGACGCATGCCAGGTGGAAATAACAAATGCCCTTTAGAGAATTCTGTCATGCCATTTTCGGAGGTATAAACTTCACCGGGCATTGCTAAAGCAAAATATCGGTCTCTCCATTTGAATACTCTAAAATAGGCTGGACCGAGATTTACCCCGATTTCAGTAAAACGTTGACCATCAGAAGAAATAGCGACATTAGTGGATTGAGCTCCATTATCTTTGCTTCGGGTGTTCGAGCCGTGAAAATATAGGCGTATGCTCTGACTTTCTTGGTCTATAAGAACGTCGGGAGAAGCTATATGTCCGTGAAAAGATGTAGCGCTAAGTGGTAGCACACCGGGTTTAAATATGCTCCAAGGACCATTAATCGAATCACTATAGGCTAGACGTATGAAATTTCCATCGTGGCTGGCAAAATACAAATAGTAATTACCTAAGGGTTTTTTTATCCAGTTGGGTACTTTTATGAGTGATGGGCCATTTATATTATGGCCTACGCTATCATCCATTTCTGGATAAATTATCGGATTTTCGGGTAGGCGATTCGCTTTCATATATGGTGTTTCGCGATGCTTTAGCACGATCTAAGGTAATTAAATCAGAATCTGCAAATACGGTGTAAATTTTTCGGCACTATGCTGGCATATAGGATAAATGATAGTAGGGCGCCATATACCGAGGCGGTAGCGAATTTTATTGCTAATAGATTCTCGTTTTTGCCGATAACCTCGGCGAAACAAGATTTTTGTCGCTTATCGATTCTGTGACGGGCTTTTTAACCGCGTATCCAGTTACGAACCGCTGCCGTGTGTCGTCGACTTACTTCGAGAGTTTCGTTAATGTCTTTTAAGTGCACGTGCCACCGTCCACTTGTTTGCTTTTCCATGCCTCGGATGTGTGCAATGGAAACAATAGCATTGCGGTGGATGCGCAAAAACTTGCCCTCAAATTCTTGTTCTAAACTAACAAGTGAATCTTCTAGAAAGTGACGCTCGGCGTTGGTACGAACACGGACATATTTGTTATCTGCCATAAAATAGACGATATCAGTTACAGGGATGATAGTGATATGACCTCGCATTTGAACGCTGATATGCGAGCGAGAAGAGCTCATTTGATTATCATTTCGAACGTTTTTGATCTGATTTGCGCTGATTGGGGCAATTTTCTCTAGGGCTGTTTCTAATCGTTCTTTGCGGATGGGTTTCAGCAAATAATCAACCGCATTGACTTCAAAGGCTTCCACGGCGTGCTGGTCATAGGCTGTGGTGAAGATAACGGAAGGTGGGTTTTCCATGTGACTGAGATGCATTGCAGATTCAAGACCATCCATCACCGGCATACGTATGTCCATTAACACTAGATCTGGTCTAGTTGCATTAACAGTAAATAACGCTTCTCGTCCGTTAGTTGCTTCATACAATTCTGGATTATTTATCAGGCTTGATACCAGATGTTTTAGTCGCGCACGTGCTAATTTCTCATCATCTACGATCAAGATTTTCATGATTTTTGTCTCAATATGTGGATCGAATAGTGATGTAAGGTGTGTCGATGGCGACATTGAATCGCTCTAGCGTGTTTCTGATATTGATACGTACATCACCACCAAATTGTCGTTTCAATCGTTCTTTGATATTTTTTAGTGCTATTTTATTACCACTTTCCCGTGTGCTTGGCATGGCGGAGACAGGGTTGGAAATTAGAATGTGCAGACGTTCTTCTTCACAGTTACAGTCTATAGTTATAGTCCCACCTTCCAAGGCAGGCTCAATTCCGTGATACACGGCATTTTCGAGCAATGGTTGCAGAGTCAAACTGGGTATTGACGCATTTAGTGCATCCTCAGTTAGATGCCAGGCTACCTCGAGTCGCTCGCCAAGTCTTAGTTTTTCAATGTTCATGTATTGTTTAGATATTTCAACTTCTTCGGCCAAGGAGACAAGTTTTCGATCAGATTTGATAACAACACGAAAGACATCAGCGAGATCCTCGATGGCCTTTTCTGCAGAGTCAGGGTCTGAACGAATCAAACTGGCTACACTATTGAGTGTATTAAAAAAAAAATGGGGCCTGATTCTGCCCTGTAATGCCTTCATTCGATTACTTATGTTCTTGCGTCGAGCCATTCTTTCTCGACGAGAATTAACCGCGATTTGAAGAATTAGACAGTAGCCAATAGTAACCATCAAGGCAACGAATAATGCAGTACTAGTGGGATTTTCGGGTGGCCATGGTGTGGTTGCGAGAACGCTTGGTAATGCGGGAACAAATTCTGCGGCTAATCTAACCACTGCAAAACTTGATATGCTGGCAATTGATAAAGTAACTAACGTAGCTGTTAAAAGATGAAGTTTTTGGATAGGCCGATAAAGAAGTCGTAGCGGTATAAAACTACATAATGTTACTAGGCAGCCAAATATTACAAATGCGACAAGTCCTAGGGGGAGTTTTGAATCGAAGTTTTTGTAGAAACTTAATCCTGAAATTAAAGAAAATAAGACGGTAATTGAAAAGATTTGGAAGAAAATCCCCCAGCCCTTAAAGCGTAATAAATGTCTCTTTCTCAATAATCTAATCATAAATTATGACTCGCGATGGAGAGCGCTTTAAGTAAATTTAATGCTTCCCGTATTAATGGGTCGGTATCCGCCAAACTTTTACTTTTTTCTTCAGGTGCAGCGTTTTGAGACTCTTCACTTTCAAGATGCCCGGCCAATTTTGCTTCGGATACGCGTGTACCTACCGAAGGTGCTTTGTCTGAAAACACCAAATTACCAGATTCTATATCTGGTTCGATTCCAGTCGCTTGAATTGAACGACCTAAAGGTGTGTAGTAGCGTGCCGTAGTTATTTTTAGGGCAGACCCATTACGCAATGGAACAATTGTCTGTACTGACCCTTTGCCGAATGTCGTGCTTCCCATTACTACAGCACGTTTATGATCCTGAAGAGCACCAGCGACAATTTCTGATGCTGATGCAGATCCGCCATTTACCAGTACAACCAATGGTAACCCTTCCAGTTCATCCTTTTGGGTTGAGCTGAATTCCGAGGTGCTGGTCTCGGTTCGGCCGCGAGTTGATACGATCATACCATCGCTGATAAACGCGTCGGTTACGTCGATGGCACCATTTAGAACGCCACCTGGGTTGTTCCGTAAATCTAAAATAACCCCTTCCAATTCATTCTCGGTAGCGGATTTTAGCTTTGTAATTGCTAGCTTAAGGCTTGTGCCGGTGCTTGCGGTAAATTGGGAAATTCGAATGTATCCAAATTTTTCACTTAGCACGGATGAACGAACACTCTGTATTTTTATTTCAGCTCGTTTCAGGGTGAATGAAAGGGCACGAGACTGACCTTCGCGCGCAATAGTCAACTTGATTTCCGTTCCCGGTTCGCCTCGCATTCGGCCAATTGCCGCATCTAGGGTCATTCCTTTTACCGGTGCGCCATCTAGTTGGGTAATTATGTCTCCCGGTTGAATACCTGCCTTATGGGCGGGCGTATCGTCGATCGGCGTTACAACTTTCAGAAATCCGTCTTCAAACGTAACTTCAATGCCGAGCCCGCCAAATTTTCCTTCTGTACCTATTTGCAGCTCTTCAAAGGCATCGGGTGAAAGATAGGAAGAATGCGGGTCAAGTCCACCTAGCATTCCGGTTATGGCTTGTTCTAACAGGTCTACATCGTCTTTTTTATCGACATAGTCGCGTTTGATGAGTCCAAACACCTCTGAGAAAACGCGAAGTTCATCCAGAGGTAATTTTTTATCCTGGGCTTTTATGATAGGCGTTTGCAAACAGCAAACCATTAGTACGGCGTAAGTCGACATCGTTAAGATACGAAAGTGTTGTTTTTTATTAGGTATAGGTATAGTTTTAGTTTTCATATTGTCTTTAGCGATTATCGATTAACCCACGCAAGTGGGTCTAATGGTTTACCAGCCCGTCTGATTTCAAAATAGAGTTCTGCCTGAGCACGTCCACCGGTACTCCCCACTCGAGCAATCACGGTATTTGGCGCGACTTTGTGACCCTCTGAAAATAAGAGTTCACTATTATAGCCATACAGACTCAGCATAGTATCACCGTGATCGAGTACTAATAACAAACCAAATCCGCGAAACCAGTCCGAATAGACCACTTGTCCTGAGTAAATTGACCGTATGTCGGTTCCTTCAGCGGCTTGAATCACAACGCCGGTCGATGGAATGTCGGAATGGAGGTCTTTTTGCTGGAATTGGGTGACAATCTTACCGTTAATGGGCGGTGTTAAGGCTCCCTTTAGTGATACTATTGAAGGCATGGTTTGGGTGGAAGTTGATGTTGCTGGACGAGGGGTATGTAGATTAGTAGCCAAATTTTGTAATTGACGGTGCTCTGCTTTGATTACATTGAGCAGGCGACTGTCGCTGCGGATTCTTTGCTCTATTCCGCTAACTAATAATGCTCTAGATGCTTGTTCTTCGAGTAGTTTAGTTGTTTTATCATGGAATTGTTTTTTTACTTGTCGACTATCTTCAAGTTGCATCAATAGCCGTTGCGATACAGATTCAATTTCGGCAATTGAATTTGTCGCTTGCTCTAACCGACTTTTCTGAGCCGCAAAAAGGTATCGGTAATAGCGTAAAACTCGTCTCTTGGTGGAGGGGTCCTGATTTGATAGGAAAAGTTTAATATGAGATTGCTGTTGTAATTCATATTGTGTTCTTAGAATTTTGGCTATGGTTTTTTTTAATTTGGGTAGTTCAGATATCGTCTGTCGTTTTGATAACTCTAACTCTTCAATTTCATAGGAAAGATCCTGTAATTGTGCGATTAATGTATCAGTATCGCGCTGCAACTCAATGATAGTTCTCTCGCTGTGTTCTAGTTCAGCACGAGATCTTTTTAGGATTTGAGTATCCTTGGCAATACCTTCTTTCAGTTGTGTGATCTGACCCGCACTATTATCTGTCTGGGAGTAACTGTGTTGACTAACAAATAAGAGCAGTAATATTCCAATTTTTTGAAAAAATGTAAACATAAATTGATTTACAGGTTCTTGACTGTATTGATCGGACTCACTGTAAAAGCAGTGCGACCAGTGTATACTCGCTAGCACTTCTTCGCGGCGACCCTATTATAGTATTATGTCTGAAATTCAAGATGGTTATCATAGCGATTCATCGGTAAAAGATGTGTCGGTATTGGTTAAAGATGAAGATATCAATGCGGCAGCTAGAGCGTTAAAAGCTATGGGGCACCCGCTAAGGTTGAAAATTCTATGTGTGTTGGTTATTCGTGGTGAAACATCGGTTCGTGATTTGGTTAGTATAGCGGGAACAAGCCAGAGCAATATTTCCCAACATTTGTCTGTGTTGCGAGAAAAGTTAATTCTGGTCTCTCGAAAAGACGCAAATAAGGTTTTTTATCGTATAGAAGACGAAAATATTCTTGCACTTATGAAATCGATGAAAGATACCTTTTGTGCCTAAATGTGACACATAAGACCCTCGTTTAAGTCTTCGTGCTGTGATTTGTAGTGTCCTCCTACCGTTTTGGTAGGTGTGATTATTTTTCTAAAATTATTTTTTCCCGGAGAATTTGAAAGGTGGACTTTGAGTTTATTGCTCTTAACTGGCATTTATTTTTAGCATTAGTCGTCATTATTGGACTAATTGCATTTGATTCTACGAAAAATCGTATTAGTGGTGTTCAGAGTGTATCGGCGGTTGAATTGCCGCGTCTGATAAATCACGACGATGCCGTAATTATTGATGTTTGTGATGCGGCAGAGTATCGCAAGGGGCATGTTCCGGGAGCAATTAATGTTCCGGTTTCCCAGCTGAAGGAAGGAACATCGCTCTTAGATAAGTATAAGAAGAAAAAGCGACCGATTGTGGTTACTTGTCAAACCGGTAGTCGATCGGGTCCAGCTGCCGCAATTTTACGAAAAAATGAATTCGCACCGGTTTATACGCTTGCAGGTGGTATAGCTGGTTGGAAAAAAGAAAACTTTCCAGTTGAGAAATAAAAATAATTCTCAACTTTGACTTAATTGGATTAAACAAAAGATGGCTGAGCAAAAAACCAACCCGACTTATGATTTAGAAAAGATTTACTTAAAGGATGTTTCATTCGAATCTCCTGAAAGTCCCACAATTTTCCTGCAAAAAGGATTTAAACCCGAAATAAATGTCGATTTGAATATTGAGCATCGGGCTCTCGACGCAGAAAATGGATTTTATGAAGTTATTCTGCATACCGAAGTTAACGCTACAATGGAAGAGAAAACTGCGTTTTTAATATCTATCCAGCAAGCCGGAATATTCAGACTTCAGAACTTTTCGGAACAACAGTTACCGATCATGCTCGAAGTTGCTTGTCCTAATGCGTTGTTACCGTTTGTTCGTGAATCGGTTTGCGATCTTGCCAGTAAAGGTGGATTTCCTCAGTTATTGTTGTCGCCTGTCAATTTCGAATCTCTGTATCAACGTAAGAATGATAAACAGAAAATTGCCGAGGAAAGTGAGCCAGAGTCTGCAGAAGGGCAGGTAACTCACTAAACTGCATCAATGATGTTGCCATGACTGAATCCATATGTGTGCTTGGTGCAGGAAGCTGGGGCACTGCGTTAGCAATATTGCTTGCGCGCAATGGAAACCAGGTTTCACTCTGGGGTCGTGACTCGGCGGCAGTAAAAAAAATGGCTGTCTCACGGCATAACGAACAGTATCTGCCGGATATTCCGTTTCCAAAATCTTTGAAGCTTCAGCCGGATTTTTGTGAAGCTGTCTCTACGTGCAGACGAGCACTTGTTGTGGTTCCCAGCCACGCTTTTCCAAAAATTCTATCTCAATTGCGTGTTTGTGATAGTCAGCCTAAGAGTGTTATTTGGGGAACAAAGGGACTGTCTGTGGGTGATGGCCGATTATTGAGTAATGTGGCTGAACAAATTCTTGATGAAAGTGATTTGACGGGTGTTATTTCCGGTCCCAGTTTTGCGAAAGAGGTGGGACTTGGCCTTCCCACGGCTCTAACGGTTGCGGCAGAGTCCATTCAGATTGCGGAGGCGTTTGCATCCTGGTTTCGAGGCGACTCAACACGTATCTATACGAGCGATGATATGGCTGGTGTGCAGCTCGGTGGTGGAATTAAGAACGTAATGGCTATTGCCACCGGAATTAATGACGGATTAAGACTTGGCGCCAATAGCAGAGCGGCCTTAATTACCCGTGGCCTTGCTGAAATTGCTCGTATGGGCAAGCTGATGGGAGGGCGCAGCGAAACATTTATGGGTTTAACTGGAGTTGGGGATTTGCTTTTGACCTGTACTGATGATCAATCACGTAACAGAAGAGCAGGCTTAGGGCTGGGTTCGGGAAAATTATTACCACAAGTATTGTCCGACATCGGACAAGTGGTAGAAGGGGTTGGTACAACTCGAGAGGTTTTTCATAAAAGTCTAGAATTAGGTATTGAAATGCCAATTACCACAGAAGTCTATCGCGTGTTATTTGAGGATAAATCACCTCAGTTAGCGGTTAGGGATTTATTAAAAAGAGATCCTATTCGGGAGTGAACGGTGTGGTCGACATTATCGATACCCATTGTCATCTTGATTTTGCTATATTTGATAAAGATCGTGATCAGGTAATAAACAACGCGAAACGCAATGGGGTTTGTAAACTTATTATTCCCGGTGTTCGAGGGGCGACGTGGTTGGCGCTGCGGAGCTTGGTCAGTTCTCATCATTGCCTCCATTATGCGTTAGGTTTACATCCGTATTTTATTGATGAGCATCGGCTACAAGACCTGGTCTTACTAAAAGACCTACTAATAAACCGTCGTGGCGCTGTGGCTATTGGGGAAATAGGTTTGGATTTTTTCGATAAATCGTTAGATCGTGCAAAACAAATATCGATGTTTTCCCAACAATTGGATTTGGCTGCAGAATTTCAGTTGCCGGTAATTTTACACGTAAGAAAAGCCCATGACGATGTGTTGAAATTGCTGGGGTCTCATAAGTATGGAGGAATCGTTCATGGGTTTAGCGGTGGTATTGACATAGCTAAACGCTATCTCAATTTAGGTTTTAAATTGGGATTTGGCGGGATGACAAGTTACCCTCACTCAAGGAAGTTGCATGATCTGGTGCGAAAACTGCCGTTGGATGGCATTGTGCTTGAAACTGATGCGCCAGATATGAGTGGTTACAAGTATAGAGGCCAACGGAATAGTCCGGAGTTTTTGCCGATTTATCTTGATGCTATCGCAGACTTGAGACCGGAAAATCTACAGAGAATCGCTGAACAGACCTGTCGTAATACAATTGATGTGTTGGCTCTAGAGACTTTCCTTACGAACTAAGTTTCTTGCACCAGTACCCACGGACTCACTACGATAGCCCAGAGTTCAGCATTCGTCTTTATCCAGTTTTTTGCCTGGTCGTCGCTAGCCGCTTGAAGTTTCTCGGATTCAATCCATTGTTTTACCTGGTTGGAGTTATCCTCACTGAATGTCTGCGCTGTTATAAGTAAATCTAATGTTTTGCTTATAACAATCACTCGTCCGGCGGCAAATTGTCGTTGAAGTTCAACCCATGGGATAAGAGATGTTTCTAAATTCAGTTTATGAATGAGTAATTCTTCGTCTTGCATGGTTTATTCAATGTTGTAGTGCATAAAAAAAGCGACCCCGATTTTGTGGGGTCGCCTCGTGATCAATGCCCGCTTTACTAGCGGACGTGAAATCTAGCCGTGTTCAGATTCAGCGGCAGATTCGGCTATAAGGGATACCACTAGTGGTACGATGCATAGCGCTACTGACAGCCAGAACCATAAGGACGCTCCACCAGCAGCAAATGTAAATATTGCACCTGCTCCCTCCCACGTTTCGATTGGACTTGCACCTAACATAACATTTTCTCCTCTGGATTAAACAAATTTGTTATTGGTTTGCATTGATTCAGGATATGCAGGGATTGGAACTTCAACGTCCATGCCCGCTAGCTGTACGCCATCACTAGCGCGCAGGATGCCCATCATCCGGAAAATGAGTGACAACACATATCCAGGGACAAAGCCCAGTGCAGCCATTACCAACATTCCCATGAACTGACCGTAAAGTGAAATTGGTGGAATACCTTCCGCATGAGTCGGGTAACCTGATAGGAAAACCCCTGCCGCAAGCACACCAATAACACCACACATGCCGTGCACTGCCACGGCTCCTACGGCGTCATCAATTTTGAATTTCTCGATGATCCCAGCAAAAACTGGACCTAGATAACCACCAATGAAGGCAACAACGAATGTAACACCCGGGTAATACAGGTCGAGGCCGGACGCTACTGAAATGATCCCGCATAATGCGCCCGACATCATCCAGAATGGATCTCGCGTTTTGGTATATCCGCCGATGATTCCGCCTGCAACCCCCATTAGAGTATTAAAGCAAATTGCTGACAACGTTGTGGGTCCACCGTAGATATTAACCCATTGAGCGGTACCGCCATATAGAACACAGGCACCAAGGAAGCCAAAAAAGCCAACTACGATTAGCATCAGGCCAACAATGGTCATTGGTACACTATGGCCTCGAATAACGTTAGAAGTACCGTCATCGTTAAATTTGCCAATACGTGGGCCAAGGTTTATTAGCACACCTAGAGCAAAGAAGCCGGAAATCATATGTACAACACCGGAGGCACCAAAATCGTGGTAGCCCCATTTTTTGACCATCCAGCCATCCGGATGCCATCCCCACGCTGCAGAAAGGTTCCATACGACTGAGCCGAGTACAACAGCCAAGACAATAAAGGCCGCCATTCGTATGCGTTCAATTACTGCACCCGACATGATCGATGCGGTGGTGCAAGCAAACAAGGTGAATGCTCCCCAGAATACGCCGGTAGCGTTATCCTGAAGATTTGGCCCCATGTTTTCACTCCATGGAACACCACTGGCACCTGCGGCAAAGTCTGGTGTGAATCCATTGGTCATGGACAGGTAAATCCACCAGCCAAACATCCAAAAGGTTGGGATCATAAAGGCAAAGGCAAGGATGTTTTTTGTTCCGGCTGCAAGAGTATGTTTTACTCTAGATGCTCCCATTTCGTACATTAGGAAGCCAGCGTGAATAAGAATCATAATAGCGGTACACCAATAATAATAAACCTCTAGGTTTATCGAGGTGGTCATATCAATAGCGGCTTGAATTTCTGGAGTCATAGACGTCTCTCTCCCGGTTGATATTGAAAGTTAAAGTGAATAGTAGATTTTTTTACAGTTCTGATTATCAGGTTTGCCAATAAAAATGGGGCAAAGTTATATCAAATGACCGAAAATAATCCACCATTAAAAGTCTACCTGTTAAAGTTCGTTAATGCGATGGTTTTTCTTTTTTGGGTTGGAATTGGTATAGAAAAATCCTCTATCAACATGGCTTAGTCGTTGTCTGTCCCTGTATATTCAATCTATGAAGTGGGTTGGGATGCAATATTGGTACAACTTGCAAAAGAGCCGTACGGAGTAGGCGCCTCCTCAATATATTATATGAGACGTAGCTTAAAAATGATGGTGAGCGCTATTGCAAGGTGTATTCTTAATCAGTAGATGCGTTGCATGAAGTTTACAGTCTTTACGGTTATATTTCATACAACGCAAACTAGAAATCTACACCGTTGTTCTATTTCCTTGAGTCGTAAATTAGATGCACAACTTGTACTCTCTTATCTCCAGTTACGGGTTACAAATCCGGCAACAAACATCCACACTGCGGCACCAAAAAGAATACGTGAATCTGTATAACCATACATCATAGATCCACTCATAATAAGAAACGGTATGCCATAGGTTAGTAACATACGTCCAATGTATTTTTTAGTATGTGGTGACATAACGCTTTCCTTTATGACTGTTAGGATCGAACCCGTGACTTATCGGGGTCGTAAAATGGAAATGCTACAACCCTAGCGGGCAAGCGTTTTTGATGGCTGTCTAGTTTTCCAATTTCAACCTCTGTGCCGATTTCAGCATGGGTGACATCGATGCGACAAAGTGCAATATTCTTGCCTAATTTTGGTGATCGTGTTCCAGATGTTATCGTGCCAATTTGCGGTCTTCCGACATGTACGCAGTCACCATGGGAGGCTATTTCATTGCCAGCCAATTCCAGACCGACGAGCTTACGCATCGGGCTTGCTTTACGTCGAATCAATGCCTCTTTTCCTAAAAAGTCATCTTCTTTAGATTTTAACGGTACGCTAAAACCGATTCCAGCCTCAAATGGATCCGTTTCCTCAGTAAATTCATAATCCGCAAAAATTAAGCCGGCCTCGATGCGTAACATATCCAGCGCATCTAAGCCAAGTGGGGCAATGCCGAATTCGGCACCAGCGGCAAACACCTCTTGCCAAACTTTACTTGCATGTTGCGGATGACACCATAGTTCATAGCCGAGTTCGCCGGTATAGCCGGTTCGGGAGATCATAATCGGAATTCCTTGATGGTCGTGTAAGCGTCCAACGGAGAAACGAAACCATCCAAGCTCATCCATATTCGAGTATTGTGGAGCTGTCCAGATTAGCTTCTTTAACAGTTCACGACTGCGTGGTCCTTGCACGGCGATATTATGAATCTGATCCGTAGAGGATTTAATTGTTACTTGGTGTAAACTTTTCGCTGCTGCTTGCTCTCTTAACCAATCACCGCCTAGCTCGCTTCCGCCTATCCAGCGAAACTGATTGTCGCCAAGTCTAAGCAGTGTTCCGTCGTCAAACATGCCACCGTGCTCGTAGCACATAGCTGAATATACAACCTGACCCTGAGCTAGTTTTTTCACATTTCGTGTTAAAGTCCACTGTAATAATTCTTCTGCGTCTTCGCCGATGATTTCGAATTTTCGAAGGGCTGATAAATCGATAACGGCAACCTGATCTCTGCACGCGTAATATTCAGCTTCTTTGCCATAATTGTTGTAGTGACTGGCTAGCCAGTAACATTTGTACTCAACAAAATTACGGGTCAATTTTGAGGTTTCTTCGTGAAAACCGGTTTCTTGTGTAAGTTTCATTTCTTCGTCTGGTTTCCTTCTAAAAGCTATGGCACGTTTAAAGTGGGATTTTTCTGCATACACACGAACATGAATATCGGTAGGATCCCAGGAATTGGCTGCGGTTGTGTCGTCCGGACAGGCTGATGACACACAAATTAGATCGGTCAGCGCTTGAAGTAAAACGTAATCGCCAGGCCTCGACCATGGTTCGTCCAGATAGAGTACATTATGGTCATCAATGCCGGTGTTATAAAAGAAATTTACTGCTTCCCAACCTCTTCGCGGACGAATACCAAATTCATTAAGCGCATAATTAAAGTTATCGGAACAATTGGCGTGTCCAAAATATCCCTGGTCTTCGTAATATTTTGCGGTACAGGCATAACCGAATGTGTCGTGTCGTCCAACCGTATCCTGAATTACCTCAATCATTGGATCATGGTTTGCATCAAGGTATTTGGAATGTAGGCCCGGAAGCGGGTATCCGTGACCCATCATCGTGCGTGTGCCAGTAATATCGATAGGGCACTCAATGCCCTTTTCTAATTGTTTGATATTAAATGCCTGAAAGTCACTGCATTCGCGCCCAGCTACGTCAAGTATCTGAATATACTCACCGGCCTTTACGGTGAAAGATTTCGCTGTGCGTGCCGCGATACGTTGTTCAAATCGTGGTTCGGCCAAAGGGTCGGGTAGGGGCTTGTCATTAACCTGTTTTGGATTGATGCGATTAATTTTCGCTTTTAGTCCTGTTGGCGGGTTCTGCTCGGAAACAATCATCGGTTTACCCGGTGCCGCGATTATGCAAACACAATCTTCCATTGCTGTTACCGAGAGTCGATCACACCCAAAACAATTTGCGGTGGCATACGTCTTTAGCCCCTTAATTGACAACCCGCGGATTTCTAAACCAAACCTGACTTTCTGTGCAGATATTGAGTTCGCGCCCAGAATCGAGGTAATACCGTCTCCGGTTGAATTTTCGTTGAGGCCCAATACTCCCAGTGAGCTATTTCCGGCTCGATCGTATGCTGCTATCTCAGCGGGTTGTGTACCTTCGATGTCTTCAACAGTTAGTGTATCGCCTGCTTCTAAACCGATAACTATGGCGCCTATTGCCGGTACTTCGTACAACTCTGTTCCGGGTGTGATACGAGATAAACCAGGTTGTAAAACGCGAGGCGCTGGGTGAGATATGTTCATACGCTGAAAAAAGGTTACAGGATTAAATTGCAGCTCAATACTTTAACATAGCCGTATTTTCAAAAACTAGTGGTAACTAGTGTCAAAACTATAAGTGTGCAGGTAATTGTCTATTATTATTGATCCGCTAGTATACCAATTTATCAATAACCTTGTATTTTAGTGTTTTCTGACAAGTCGATTTGACCTATGCTGTACCAATTTACACGGTATGCTGAAACCTCATAACTAGTGTAGACTTCTTATTAATACTTGAGCCTTATCCTTTACGAAGTCAAAATTACCTGAGGAAAACTAATGACACGAGTTGCTATTATTGGTGCCGGACCGAGCGGTCTTGCACAATTACGTGCTTTTCAGTCTGCGCAAAATAAGGGTGCAGAAATACCGGAAGTTGTCTGTTTTGAGAAACAGGCGAACTGGGGTGGTCTATGGAATTATACTTGGCGAACCGGTTTAGATGAATACGGTGAGCCGGTGCATGGCAGTATGTATCGTTACCTATGGTCTAATGGGCCTAAGGAATGTCTGGAGTTTGCAGACTATACTTTTGAAGAGCATTTTGGAAAACCAATTGCATCGTTCCCTCCACGTGCTGTTCTGTTTGATTATATTCAGGGTCGGGTTGAAAAGGCTGGATTACGGGATTTTGTACGTTTTCGATCGCCGGTAAGGATGGTTAATTATTCTGAAGAAACCGGCCAATTTACGGTTAGCGTAAACGATTTAGAAAATGATAAAACTTATGACGAAGTGTTTGATAACGTTGTAGTTGCTACAGGTCACTTTTCTACGCCAAATGTACCGCAGTTTGATGGTGTTGAAAGTTTCAACGGCCGTGTTTTGCACGCACATGATTTTCGCGATGCATTAGAGTTTAAAGATAAGGACATTTTGATTGTTGGAAGTAGTTACTCGGCTGAGGATATTGGCTCCCAGTGCTGGAAGTATGGTGCTCGATCTATTACAGCTAGTTATCGCACTAGCCCTATGCATTTTCACTGGCCAGAAAACTGGGAGACTAAGCCCTTACTAACACGTCTTGAAAATAACACGGCGCATTTTAAAGACGGTACCTCTAAACATATAGATGCTGTTATTTTATGCACCGGTTATTTGCACTATTTCCCATTTTTACCAGACTCACTGCGTCTAATAACAACCAATCGTTTATGGCCATTGGATTTATATAAAGGTGTTGCCTGGGAAGCTAATCCGAAATTATTTTATATCGGTATGCAGGATCAGTTTTATACCTTCAATATGTTCGATGCTCAGGCATGGTATGCACGCGACATGATTATGGGTCGCATTGAAGCGCCTTCGTTGGCGGATATGCGTGCTAATAGCGCGATTTGGCGTGAGCGTGAAGAAAAATTGGCCGATGATGAGCAAATGATATGGTTCCAGGGTGATTACACTCAGGAGTTAATCGACGCCACTGACTATCCGAATTTCGATATTGAGGGCGTAAATAAGACCTTTATGGACTGGGAACATAATAAGCATGAGGACATTATGACTTTCCGAAATAAAAGTCATCGATCTCTTATGACCGGTAACATGCAACCTCCCCACCATACTTCCTGGTCTGATGAGATGGATGATTCAATGGAGAGTTATTTACAGACTAAGTAAAATAGATTCTGCGTTGAATAAAAACTCAAGGTTACCCTCGAGTTTTTGTCGTTTGGGTAGAGCACTTTGTGATTTTGCCAGCGACCCATTTTTTTATGATGTGCCTTGAAGATCGTTACGGGCCTCAATCAGGTGATCACGCATTAGAGAACAGCCGTAAGCATGATCCCGTTGTCGAATAGCATCAACTAAGGCCTTATGCTGGTTATTATAAGATTGTATTTTAGTCTCGGTTAAAATCTTAGATTTTCGCGCGCTCCATTGGCTGTGGCTGCGAATATCGTTGATTCTTTCATACATCCAAATTAACAAGGGGTTCTGACTGCACTGAGATAGAACGAGGTGAAAGGTTTCGTCGGCAGTGGAGAATTTACCGGGGTCTGATCCCGCCTGACGCAACTGGTCAAGGGCTTCATCAAGTCTTCGTATATCCTTATTGCTTGCATTTAGAATAGCAAGCTTAACGATATGGGGTTCTACTGCAAGACGAGTCTCAATCAATTCAATTGGACTGGTGTCTTCGGCAATATCTTTGCTTTGAAATTCGTTATTGTAGATAACATAAGTGCCACTGCCGGTTTTGCGTCTCACATAATGCGCTTTCTCAAGACGTACGAGTGCCGAACGAACTGTTCCTCGCGCGTAACCAAAATTATCCGACAGATCACGCTCTGAAGGTAGTCGCTCATTGTGAGCGTATACACCATCTAGAATAGCTTGTTTAATTTTTCGATACACTGCCGCAGAGCCCGATAATGTTTGGGGCGGTGTATTGTCTTGCACAGGGTCATTCACGAGTATTTGGTTCATTTTTAATGGTATTAAAACGGTACAGTATAATAAGCTTAAAGGAAGGTAAATGGTATTGCAAGTGTATAAAAAAGCTGGTTCAATGACATGCTTTCCAGTTTAATACGGATTAATGTATAGAAATCTGACTGGATGGGCGAAATTAGTAGTCCAATTATAAACCACTTTATTTTGGAGTTTGAATCAAATGGCTTTTCCCCAATCATCTCGCTACGTGATTGTAGGCGCGGGTATCCATGGTCTGAGTACAGCCTATCATCTGGCTGTAAAACTAAAAGTAACCGGTCGTGGATCTGGTGAAGATGTTGTCGTTGTCGATAAAGGTTCAATCGGTGCTGGCGCTTCCGGAATAGCGTGCGGTGTGGTAAGAAATAACTATTTTCAGCCAGCAATGCGTGAACTCATGGCGCAGTGTGTTGAAGTTTGGGAAAGCGATGCTGAGGCGTTTAGTTATCATCCTGTGGGTTATATGCAAATTAGTCCGGAATCCATGCACGAAGATATTATTTCCATTGCCACCCAACAGCGCGACATCGGTTATGAGTCCGACCTGATTGAAGGGGAGGCCGATTGCTCTGCGTATATGAAGACTATAGTCGATGACTGGCAGGCACAGGGTATAACCTCAGTTCTCCATGAAAAGAAAGGTGGATATTCCAACAACACCAAGATGTTGTATGGCATGGCGGGTAAGGCTGAGGCCGAAGGGGTCAGAATTATTAGCGGCGTTGAAGTTACCGGTTTTACTATTGATAGTGGATCTGATGCGATATCAGCTGTCGAGACGAATAAGGGCAATATTGCCTGCGAAGAGGTTGTGATTGCACCCGGTCCGTGGGCTAAGCAATTTTGGGAAATGCTAGATCTGCCCCGCACGGTTAGTATTAAAGGTGCTGATGGCGTAATACACGATGATATCGGTATGTGGGTATATTGGTCTTTGCAGGAGGGTACGTTAGGTGTTGACCCGAATTTGCAAATGACAAATGAAGGAAAAATGCCGCCAGTGATTCATGTGGACTCTGATGCACCTTTGTACTCAGATGTTGATGGATCACTGATAACTGATCAAATGTGGGGTATATATTACAAGCCCGATTTTCATTTTGGCGGAATTCAAGGTGGCGCGGCGCCGTTCAAGGTGCCTACCGATCCAGACAAAGTAGCCGTTGACCCTTACGGATCAGACTCTCCGGAGTTTATCGTTGGAGATAAGTTTGCCCATATGTGGTGCTCAGCACTTGCACATTGTCAAAAACGTTTTGAAGGAAAAATAAGCGTATATAAAAATGAACCTTCTGGTGGTATTGGTGCTTTTACACCGGATAGTTTTCCGGTGTTCGATAAGTTTCGGCAAAACTGTACCTTTCTTGCAGACTCAAATCATGGTTATAAAATGATCGGAGTTGGTAAGTTAGTCGCAGAAGAATTATGTGGTGAGCCAAGTAGCTTGCTGCGACCATTCCGTTTTTCCCGATATGCAGAAGGTGAGTTGCATCCGGTTTCAAATAGTCCGTTTCCTTGGAGCTGATTTATGATTCAATACCTCATCCCTGTTTAAAAAAGGGAGAGGCACAGTAGCATAATGTTTAACATTTATTGAGAGGATAGAAATATGGCCGCAAAAAAGAAAAAAGTGGTGAAAGCACAGAAACAAGATTCTACAGACTTAGAAAAGCATGTTAATGCTCCCGGTCGAGCGGATAATGTTAAAAAAGTAAGACAGAAAATCAATGAGTTAGGTGTTGATTATATTTATTACCAATTTATTTCTGTTACCGGCCGTATTGTAGGGAAAGGCATTCCAGCAGCTCACTGGGAGCGTGCGGCTGAGCGTGGATTCCAATTGGTTTATGGGTCAACTGCTAATTTGTTTGTAGATCGCCACGGCGACTATATTGGCTATGGTCCAGAATCTTCAGAATTAGTGGGTATTCCTGATCCTGAAACCTTTGTACAACTTCCATGGGATAAGCGTATCGGTCGGGTGTTTTGCACATTGTTCCGTAATCGCGAAGAGCAAGAAAACCCAGGTGGGCATTTAAGTTCAGATTGTCGAGGAAATTTACGACTCATTCATAACGAATTTCAGGCAAAACATGGCCTCGATATGCGGTGTGGTACGGAGCCGGAAATGATGTGGTTGAAACGCGGCGCAGACGGTAAGCCTGACGGCGGTGTAACCAAGCCTAACTGTTATCACATTGATCAGTTTGAAGAGTTACGCCCAACTTTCATGAAAGTTATTGAGTATTCTCAAGCAATGGGTCTGGATATTATCCAGGGAGATCATGAAGACGCACCGGGTCAGTTAGAGCTGAATACACAGTTCGATGATGTTCTGCGTAATGCAGATCGGTTGACTACCTACCGCCAGATTTGCGCCCAGGTAGCCAGAGAAGATGGTTTGATCGCTTGTTTTATGTCTAAACCATTTATGGGTGTATCAGCGTCGGGTTGTCACCATAATATGTCCTTATGGAAAGGTGGTAAAGATCGGGTAAATAAGTTAGGCCATAAAACCATACCTGGTATGGACGGCTCGTTCACTTATCGAGAAGGTGGTACAAACACCTTTATGCCAGATCCAAAAGTTGATGAAAGAGCTCCAGGGAAAATTGGACTGCAAAGTATTGGTGGCGTAATAAAACATCTCGGTGCATTAACGTCGATCGGCTCATCAACTGTAAACTCATACAGACGGCTATGGGACACTGGTTTCTGGGCGCCTATTTTTGCTGACTGGGGTTACCAAAACCGAACTTGCGCACTTCGTGTGTCTGCGCCTGGTCGTTTTGAATATCGCTCGGTTGATTCAATGGTTAATCCGTATCTTATGGGTGCTGGTTTACTGCGCGCTTTCGACGACGGTATCGATAATGATCTTGATCCCGGCAAGCCAGAAGAACGTAATATTTACGCAGCTATTGATGCAGGTAAGAAGGTTAAGCGTCTGCCAATGTCGTTAGGTGATGCGTTAAAAGAACTCGATAAAGACGAGGTCGTCAAATCGGCTATGCCAGGTGAGATGTATCGTGTATTTGAGCATTACAAACGTGACGAGTGGGAACGATTTAATCACACTGTTACAGATTGGGATCTCGAAACATATCTGGATTGCTTGCCGTAGTGTAAGAATGTTTGGGTCGGGAATTTATTTTCCGGTCCAAATTTATGTAACAGCGGCTCTGCGCCGCAAAGTAACTGGGAATTAGACGATTTGCGTTTTATCGTTGGTTGTTGTTCCTGTGAATTAATAAACTTAATCAAGAGGAAACCTCTATGTGCGGTATCGCGGGACTCATCCATCGTGGAAAGAGTTCGGATGTCGGATCGGAAATGACTTCGATGTTGCAGTCTTTGAAACATCGTGGGCCCGATTCAACCGGATTCGCCCTGTATGGAGCAGGTAATGATAATTCTTATGTGATGCGATTAAACGTTGCAGAGCAGGAAGATATGCGTAAGAGCTATGAAATTCATCAGCAAGTTAAAGATCGCTTGGTGAAGGTCGATAGCAGACTTGCAGAAATTGGTGTCAACGTCACTAATCGGGAAGCGACAACCGAATATTCTCATCGGTATCATTTCAATTTTGATGGCGATATGCGAAAGCTTGCCGATTATATTGAAGACGTTGATGGCACCGAGATACTGTCTATAGGATCAGCTTTAGAATTGATCAAGGATCTTGGCGACGCGACTACAGTATCTGAGCAATACAACCTGGCTGGTTTTAAGGGGACTCATGCTATTGGGCATACCCGTATGGCAACTGAATCTGATGTTGATATCCGTTCTGCTCACCCTTACTGGGCTTATCCGTTTAACGACGTATCGGTGGTTCATAACGGACAGTTGACCAATTACTGGACATCGAGGCGCACAATGGAACGATTAGGTCATCGGTTCATGTCAAATTGCGATTCTGAGCTTATCGCTGTTTACATTGCGAACCGCATGACCCTTGGTGATGATCTTGAATCGGCGATGCAGCGTTCCATTGAAGAGTTGGATGGGGTATTTACCTATCTGATTGCAACCAGTGACAAATTAGGTATGGCGAAAGATGTTATGGCCGCCAAACCAATGGTTCTTTATGAAAGCGATGAGTTTGTTGGTTTAGCTTCGGAAGAAGTTGCGATACGCAGTATCTTCCCTAATGAAATTGATACGTTTGATCCGTATGAAGGTGAGGTGCGAGTATGGGAAATATAAGCCACAAGTCCCATAATATGGGACTACATGAAGAACAACTTACGGGACGAACTCAGCAACGCTTTTTCAGTGCTGAGGAAGGTGAAAATTACACTTATCCTTGGGCTCATGATGTAGACACCGATAAGTCAGCGGAGTTTGATGCTGATGATATGACGCCAACAGCAATCAATTTGAAAATTCGTGAGTTACTGATTGATGGTCACGGCACGATAACGGTTCATAATCCTAAAGCACGTCACGGTATTGGTGTTGGCATTTTAAATCGGGTAAATCTGAACTTCGTTGGGAGTTTAGGTTATTTCGGATGTGGACTTATTGATGGACCAAATGTTCGAATAAGCGGACGTGTAGGCTGGTCTTGTGCCGAGAATATGATGGCTGGTACGGTAATTATTGAGAAGAATGCCGGTTCAACTTTTGGAGCGGCGATTCGTGGTGGAGACCTAGTATGTAAGGGCAGTGTAGGTTCTCGTACCGGTATCGACCAGAAAGGCGGCACAATCATTGTAGGTGGTGATACAGGCGCTTTTTCCGGGTTCATGATGCAACGTGGTCGGATGGTTATCTGCGGTAACGCCGGTAAGAACCTCGGCGACTCAATGTATGACGGCACCATCTATGTTGGCGGCAAGATTGCTGATCTGGGTGTAGACTGTGTCGAAGGTGAGATGACCGATATTGATCGCAAGTGGCTTACAGAAAAATTAGCGTTACACGGTGTTGAACCGGCTAACGGTATAGAAAATATGACCAAGCTGGTATCTGGTAAGCAGCTCTGGAACTACGATAACCTGGAACCTTCTGAGAAGAAGTTGGTCCTGTAATTCTCTTAGACGAGGTAATTTATGTCTGACGGTAACAAGAGAGATCGAAATAGCCTGGGGCAGAGCTTTATGTTCCCACCCGCGGTTATGGATGATATCCATATTAAATCTGAATTAGGTCGATACCGTATGCGCGGTTTCTCCCTGTTTAAAAAAATTCCAACTTGGGATGACTTAACATTCATGCCCGGAACATTGACGCGTTTTGTAATAGAGGGTTATCGCGAAAAATGTCTTACTAAAACGATTATTGGTCCTAAGGCAAAACGACCACTTGAATTGGATATTCCTGTTTATATAACAGGTATGAGTTTTGGTGCATTATCCTATGAAGCCAAAACTGCATTGGCGCGTGGCGCGACTATGGCTGGAACAGCAACTTGTTCTGGTGAAGGCGGTATGATTCCGGATGAACGTCGATACTCTGAAAAATGGTTTTATCAACTTATTCAGTCACGTTATGGCTTTAATCCAAATCACTTGCGTTTGGCAGATTGTGTTGAGTTTTTCATCGGTCAGGGCTGTAAAGTTGGGCTAGGTGGACATCTGATGGGCCAGAAAGTAACCGATCAGGTTGCGGAAATGCGTTCATTACCAGCAGGAATTGATCAACGTTCTCCAGCACGGCATCCTGACTGGTTGGGTCCTGATGATTTGGCACTGAAAATCGAAGAAATTCGTGAAGCTACAAATGGCGAAATACCAATACAGCTTAAGCTCGGCGCTGCACGTGTATATGATGACGTGCGTATGGCAGCCAAAACTGGCCCGGATTCTATTTATATTGATGGTATGGAGGGTGGCACGGGTGCAGGGCCACATCTGGCAACTGAAGAAACCGGTGTTCCTGGAATTGCAGCAATACGTCAGGCGCGTCATGCGTTAGATGATGTTGGCATGTCAGGGGAAATTTCTCTGGTATATGCCGGTGGTATTCGTAACGGTGGTGATGTTGCAAAAGCAATTGCGTTAGGAGCGGACGCTGTAGCAATTGGTCACTCTGCATTGATGGCTCTTAACTGCAATAAAGACATCCCTGAAGCAGACTATCCTAATGAGATGGGTGTAGAAGCAGGTAATTGTTATCACTGTCATACAGGTCGTTGTCCTGTTGGTGTTGCAACACAGGATCCAGAATTGCGTAAACGACTGAACCCTGATGAGGCTGCTGAACGTGTCTATAACTTCCTTCATACACTAACAATTGAAGCGCAACTGTTGGCCCGTGCATGTGGTAAAACCAATATACATTCATTGGAGCCGGAAGATTTAGCCGCATTAACCATGGAAGCCTCAGCGATGGCTGAAGTACCGTTAGCCGGTACTCGTCATACTGTTGGTCATCCCGATATGACACGTTTCTAAGGAGAATTCTGATGAGTGAACAAGATATCGATAAGTTCATCAATTCTGATGGTTTAGATCAAGATCGAGAGAAAGAAATCGGACAACATATCGGTTATCGATATGATGTAAATCTGGTGCCTGATATGGATCTATGTACGCCTTTCTTAAGAAAGTATATGGAAGTGATGGGCTGGGACGATCTAAACTGGCTCGAAGATGTCCACATGGGTTATGAGGAAGGTAAGCCTGCGGTCTTTGATCGAAACATAAATGGTTGGGTGCAGGTTCCAACGGATATTGATCTTCCGGGTAGTCAACAGGAGCGCGATATGATTGCTCGTGAACTGTTGATAAAATTCCAGATGTCAAAATCCCATCCAATGGTTGATTTAATGAATGCGTACCGAAAGTTCTAATTTGGTTTAAACGCTTACCTCTACGCGCACCCCTGAAAGAATTTTATTTTGAAGGGTGCGCGTTATTTTTTGGTATTTTATAACGGTGACAGTCGTTGGTTGAGCAAATTTCGGAAGAAGCTGCGAATCGGAAACAGAAGTTCTTAGGTTGGCAGTGTTTAATCAGGCAGTATGCTGTGCGACAAAATGATGGTCGACCTTCCCCCGGGATGAGACCGCTGTTAGCATTGCCTAATGATGTTTACGACCCCTATCCTGTAACTACTTTAATACACAAGGTCGACTGTGAGGAAATTACAGCTGAACTTCAGTTTCTGGCACAGAAAACACTAGATCCAAAAATTCGTTTTGATGAAGCGGTAAAATACCTGTCTGCGATTCATTATCAGCGATCTAGAGATTTTGGTGATCAAATGACGGCGCTGTTCTCAAACGATAGCAAATTTGCCCAAACAGTCATTAATGCTGATTATTGTGATCTTAAGTTCACACAAAATAATCAGAGTTGGTCTATTCGGTGTGCAACCGCAAAACTTGCAGATACAGACAAGCTCTTTCAGGCAACCTACTGGCACAATAAATTATTCAATCCTAAGATGCCTGCCCAGCCATTGGTCATAGGCTTCATGCCAGATTGGGCATCAGCAAAACTACTAGAACAGTAGTTTGCCCAACTTACACTGCGTTTCAGTGCGAAGACGTTAAGCCCAAGCTCATCACTTGCGTATTGATGACAATATGTCTGCGGAGGGAATATTGTGCGTCGTACTAGCCTTATGTTTATAGCGATACTCTGTTAGGGTGTAGCTTTAATACGACCGCGTCTTCCATGACAATAATCAAGCGATTACCGCCGATATGGTTGCTGGTTTTGTGTTCTGCAATCGGCCCTGTAGCGATGACAATCACCCAGCCTGCTGCCGGTCATATTATGGCCGAGTTTAGTTCGAGTTATGGTGTGGCGCAGTTAGTGATAACAGTTTATCTGGTCGCCACAGCCTGCTCAGCTCTGGTTCTTGGGCCTTTATCCGATCGCTTTGGTAGACGTCCTGTTATGATTGGTGGGCTCGGACTGTTTTTCTTCGGTAGTATCGTTTGTATTATCTCGCCAAGTTTAGAAGTATTGCTGGTTGGACGATTTATTCAGGGGTGTGGCGGTGCTGTAGGTATGACTTTATCCCGTGCAATTATTCGAGATGTGCGGAGTATGGAGGAATCTGCCAGTCTTATCGGTTATATAAATATGGCCATGGTGGTCGCACCGATGATTGGTCCTATGCTTGGTGGGTTATTAACCGAGACTGAGTCTTGGCGTTTAATCTTTGCGCTGTTGGCATTGTATTCGGCGTTAATAGTAATTGCTGTTTGTAAGAAACAAAATGAAACGGCAACACGGAGAAAAATATCCAGTAGTGGACTGTTGAGTGCGTTACCACTTTTTGCCAATCGGCAATTCAGTGGAAATATCATTAATCTTATGTTTGCTTCGGGGATGTTTTTCGCTTTTATTGGTGGTGCGCCGTATATCGTGATTGATATCATCGGTGCGAATCCTTCTGAGTATGGTTATTACTTCGCAATATCGGCATTTGGGTATTTAGTGGGCAATCTATTCACCGGACGATATGCCATTAGGTTTGGTCCGGCTAAGATGCTTGTTCTAGCAATGTACCCGACGGTAATTGGTATAGGTCTATTTTGGGCCTTGTCTAGCTGGATGCATCCGTTGGCGATCTTTGTGCCGATGTTTTTTATTACTCTTGCAAATGGACTGACCGTGCCTAATGCAACAGCAGTTGCGTTAAGTATTCGACCGGAAGTTGCGGGGGCCGCTTCCGGAATCGTCAGCTTTACTCAGGTTGGCGGTGGTGCGCTTTTATCGTTAATTGCGGGATTCGGGCATGGAATGACTAGAGTGCCACTTCTCATAATGTTGAGTTTTTGCGCGGTAATGAGTATTTCTGGATTAATGCTCTCACGTATGGGTCGCTAAATGTCTACAACAACCAGTCACAGATTGTCTAATAACTTCCTGGGTATTTTATGCTGCGTCATCGCGTTGTTTGCTTTTGCGGCTCAGGATGCCATTGTTAAATATCTGAGTGGTATTTATCCTGTACTACAGATTCTCACGATACGTATAGCGCTAGTGGTTATTATTTTATCCGTTAGTGGTGTGATAGTAGTAGGTGTTAAAGTTTTCAGAACGGAGCGTGCGAGCATTATGATGTTTCGTGGGTTTCTAGCGTTTTCTGCGTTCACCACCTACTACCTTGCCCTTTCTGTGACGCCACTTGCCACGGCTGCAGCGGTGTATATGACCGCACCTTTATTCGTAACGGCATTATCCATGCCCTTGCTCAAAGAAGTGGTTGGTGTTCATCGCTGGGCGGCGGTTATATGTGGCTTTCTGGCGATTATAATAATGTTGAACCCCGGTTCGGAATTATTTCATCTATCAGCTGCTATGCCTTTGGTAAGCGCACTTTGTTATGCGCTAATACCGATAATTACAAGACGGGTGGGCGTATCGGAACATGTCTTGACTATGGCGATATATACCACTGCTTTTTATTTATTCATGTGCTTGATCACAGCCAGCTTAGTGCATCTTTTTCCGGTTGATAATGCCGAGACGGGTTTGCTTTTTGGATTGTTTGGAATATGGATATGGCCTACGCCCCTAGACTGGCTATGGTTAGGTGTGTCTAGTGTTGTATTTGCAACCGGCTTAGTCCTTATTACTCAAGCATATCGTGTTGCCGCGGTTAGTGCGGTCGCACCTTTTGAGTACAGCTACTTGCTATGGGCAAATATTTTAGGCTTTATGGTATTTAGCCACGTACCTGAGTTTCGTGTGGTTGCCGGAAGTGTATTCGTGGTGATGTGTGGTCTTTATGTTCTTTATCGGGAACGCTATCGTTCGAGTGAGTAAAGAGCTCCTATATTGATTGATTACATCGTAATTCAGAATGTATTATCCGCATACGTTGTATCAATTATGCCAACATATTAATTTTCCTGACTCAGAGTATTTGTTCATGTTCGAATCTATGGTCGCACCTGCGAAAGATGCTATTTTATCTTTGATGGCAATCGTTAATGCCGATACCCGTGAAGACATCATTAATTTAACCGTCGGTGTGTATCGTGATGACTCAGGAGCAACTCCGGTACTCAATGCGGTGCGTGAGGCGGAGAAACGATTGGTTATGGAGCAAGAGACCAAGTCATATAAAGGGCTTGTGGGAGACCCAGGATTTAGTGAGTATATTTGCCAGTTGGTATTAGGTGACAATATATCTACAGACAAAATCGCTATGTCTCAAACACCCGGTGGAAGCGGTGCATTACGTGTGTTGTCTGAGTTAATTCGAATCGATCAACCGGATGTTACATTATGGTTAAGCGACCCGACCTGGGCGAATCACCATCCGTTATTGGGTAGTGTTGGGTTGAAGCGGAAAGTCTATCCCTACTTTGATATTTCAAACCAATCGGTGCGTTTCGAAGATTTACTAGCATCTGTTGAGGAAATGCAGGCCGGTGAGGTTATGGTATTGCATGGTTGCTGTCATAATCCAACGGGTTGTGACTTATCCAGCGAACAATGGACTACTCTCGCAGATATAATTGCTTCTCGGGGCGTAGTGCCACTCATTGATCTTGCCTACCATGGACTTGGAGATGGTCTCGAAGCCGATGTTGCCGGTGTACGTTGTGTAGCCGCAAAAGTTCCGGTAGCGATGATTAGCGTTTCCTGTTCTAAAAACTTTGGTGTTTATCGTGACCGTGTTGGCTGCGCTATCGTCACTACACCTGCCGCTAGAATGGCGCAAATTATTACTGCTCAATTGGGTGCTATTGCACGCACCTTGTACTCAATGCCTCCTGATCACGGTGCTAGCGTAATCAAAATGATATTGGGAGACGACGAGTTAAGAAGTAATTGGATAAATGAGTTGATCTCCATGCAATCGCGAGTGCAACGCCTGCGTGTTTCTCTGGCAGCGAGTTTGGTTCGCCAGTCCGGCGACTCTAGTTGGGATTTTATTGTCCGACAAAAAGGTATGTTTTCCCTGATCGGAACATCTGACCACGGTATAGAGCAATTACGAGATGATCATGCCGTATACCTTGTTGGAGGCGGGCGGATAAATATTGCGGGTTTGCGTGACCAACAAATTGACCGTCTTGCAGCGGCTTTGATCGCCGTTAGTTAGAGCGGGTTAGGTGATTGTAGCGACCAATTCAGTGTTTCGCCACTGGCAAGGGGGATAAGCTCGTCTTCCAAATAAGCGAAAGAATCCGGAATCTGTAGACTCTGATTTAAAAGAGTGATGGTTTCTTTATTTCGCGGAAGGCCGTAAAAATCAGCGCCGAAAAAACTCGCAAAACCTTCTAGTTGGTGCAATTTTCCTACTGACTCAAATGCGGTCGCATATAGTTCCAGTGCGTGGAAGCCAGAGTAACACCCTGCACATCCGCAGCTAGTCTCCTTGCGCTCACTGGTGTGTGGTGCACTATCAGTGCCTAGAAAGAACTTACCGCTGCCAGAAGCCGCAGCATTAAGTAATGATAGGCGATGGGGCTCGCGTTTTAGTATCGGTAAACAGTAGAAATGGGGTCGGATACCACCACGGAAAATTTCGTTGCGATTATAGAGCAAATGCTGCGGCGTGATCGTGGCCGCCAGTTGGGCTGGCCCACTAGCTACAAACTGAGCAGCCTGAGTCGTTGTGATGTGTTCGAATACAACTTTTAACTTGGGAAAATCCTGTAAGAGAGGTGATAGCACTTGATCTATAAATGCAGCTTCCCGGTCAAAAATATCTATGTCCGTGGCAGTAACTTCACCATGAACACATAAAACCATGCCCATTGTCTGCATACGTTCTAGAATGCCGTACACATTTTTAATGTTGGTGACACCATGGGCAGAATTGGTTGTTGCACCGGCTGGGTAAAGTTTGGCGGCGGGTATATGTCCGCTCGCCTTTGCCTTATTAATCTCGTTCGGATCCATATCATCCGTCAGATATAGCGTCATCAACGGATCAAAGCGGCTTTCCGCATTCAGTGCTGATAGAATTCGGTGCCGATAGGCTAGGGCCGCGTCTACGTTGGTGACAGGTGGGGATAGATTGGGCATAACGATTGCGCGTGAAAACTGTCGAGCAGTATGTGGAACGACTGTTTGCAGCGCAGCTCCGTCGCGAAAATGTAGGTGCCAATCGTCTGGCTTGGTCAGTGTTATTGAATGCGTCATGTTAATTCTGAGTGCGGCGATATCCAGAGCTTATCATGTGACCGGTCTTTTTAAGATGGTTTTTAAGCGACTGGTCCTATATTAGTGCAACTGCTGGATCTATAGCTATTGCTTGATGATGTCTACACTAACTCTACTAAAAATTTATTGACACTTTAGGAGTTTCAAAATGGGATACGACGCACAAGAATTTGATATTCAAAAAGTAGTACAGGATGATAAAGCGCACGTCTGGCACCATCTAGCTCAGCACAAATCATTCGAGAACTCAGATCCCATGGTCATTGTCGAAGGCAAGGGCATGCGTGTTTGGGATGCTAAAGGAAACGAATATTTAGATGCTGTGTCTGGCGGCGTATGGACCGTTAATGTGGGTTATGGTCGAGAGAGCATTGCCAAAGCTGTTCACGATCAGTTAATTAAACTTTGCTATTTTGCCGGTGTGCACGGTAATGTGCCTGGCGCAATGTTTGCTGAAAAACTGATTGAGAAAATGCCTGGTTTGAGCCGGGTTTACTATTCAAATTCTGGCTCAGAGGCCAATGAGAAAGGTTATAAAATTGTTCGCCAGATAGCCAATAAGAGAAACGGCGGAAAGAAGCATAAAGTAATTTTTCGAGAGCGAGATTATCACGGCACGACCATAACCGCGTTGAGTTCCACCGGACAAATGGAACGTAAGGATCAATATGGACCGTTTACTCCTGGCTTTGTTGAGATGCCTCATTGTTGCCAGTATCGGAGTCAATATGAGGACGATACAGATTATGGTGTAAAGGCGGCTAGAGAGCTTGAGAACGTCATTCTTAGAGAAGGGCCCGATACAGTCGGCTCACTAATTCTTGAGCCAATTACTGCAGGTGGAGGCGTGATTACACCGCCTGAGGGCTATTTCGAAACCATTCAGGAGATTTGTAAAAAATATGGCGTTCTGCTGCACATTGATGAAGTAGTTTGTGGTGTTGGACGCACAGGTAAATGGTTCGGCTATCAACATTATGACGTGAAGCCTGATATTGTGACTATGGCCAAGGGTGTGGCGTCTGGTTATGCTGCTATTTCGTGCACGGTAACCACCGAAGATGTATTTAATGAATTTAAAGAAGAGCCTAGTGATCGTATGGGTTATTTCCGTGATATATCCACATTTGGTGGATGTACTGCTGGCCCGGCAGCAGCACTTGAGAATATGCGTATCATTGAGGAGGAAAATCTGTTGGAGAACGTTACCAACATGGGCGAGTATCTGATGGGCCGCTTATACGAACTGAAAGACAAGTATTCGATTATTGGTGATGTACGTGGAAAGGGCTTATTTGTTGGTTTAGAGTTGGTTAAAGACCGCGGAACAAAGGAGCCAGTAGAGGAATCAGTCGCTATGAAAGTTGCGGCAGACTGCTTACAACAAGGTGTAATGATTGGTCGAACCAATCGAAGTTTTCGCGATCTGAATAATACCTTGTGTTTGAGCCCTGCATTAATTTCGACTAAAGATGATCTGGACGAAATTGTAACGTCACTGGATGTGGCTTTTAGCAATCTCAATGGCTAGTTGTTAGCTTCAAGGTGCAGGTGCTTGGCATCTGTTTGATCGTTGATTGAATCAAACCGCTACACTTTTGGTAGCGGTTTTTTTTTGCCACGCTATAATTTGTTTCTTATTTATCTTTTGGAGTTCAAGAATGAATCAAAATGTGGCCCAATCGGAAGGCATTACTATGAGTGGTGGCGGTCTGTATTCTCTAGCTACTGTAGGCGCTAAACATGTGATTGATGCAGCGACTCCATTGGTTCTAAATGCAATTGCTGAATTATCAGACCAACGCTTAGAAGTCGGGGTTACAATTACTGATATGGGTTGTGCTGACGGGGGTACGTCACTGAGTATGATCGATGCTGCGATAGTGGCCATACGCAAACGCTCAAGTGATACACCAATAACTATTGTGTATGCCGATCAGCCGAGAAATGATTTCAATGCATTGATTACAAATGTACATGGTTTGGGTCCATTTGATAGTTGGCTGAGCAAACATGAAAATGTGTTTCCCATGGCGTCTGGGACTTCGTTCTATCGTCAAATTTTACCGGACGAAACTGTGGATATTGGTTTTTCTGCGACCGCTATGCACTGGTTGAGCAATAAGATTTGTAATATTTCTAAGCATGTTCAAGCTGTTGGTGCAGAAGGGGAAGAGCGCCGTAAGTTTAGTGATCAGGCGCATAGCGACTGGCGTCAGATATTGATGCATCGAGCAAAGGAATTGCACTCAGGTGGTAAGCTTGTTTTGATTAACTTTTGTACGGATGAGCAGGGTCGGTATTTGGGTAACACCGGCGGCGTAAATATGTTCGATAATTTTAATAGAATATGGATGTCATTCCTGGAGCAGAACAAAATTACACAGGGCGAGTATGAAAACATGACCTTACCCCAGTACTATAATACGGTAGAAGAATTCTCTGCACCCTTTTCCGGAGAGCACGAGGAAGTCTACAATGCCGGACTTCGCCTTGACTCGATTGAAACCCGAGTGGTTCGGTGTCCATTTGCGGTCGATTTTGAGAGTCACGGAGATGCAGAAAAATTCTCCAGAGCTTATCTGCCCACTATTCGCAGTTGGAATGAAAGTATTTATTTTAATGGTTTGTCTGCAGATCGACCTCACGAAGAACGTTCTAGGCTAATTGAGGATTACTACGAGACATATCGTAAGCAAGTTCAGAGTAGTCCTGAGGGGCATGGTATGGATTATGTGCATGCGTACACGGTGATCTCAAAAATTAATTCTTAGCGTTACCGAGTATTGAGAAATCCATAGGCTTGGTTTGATTGATATTATGGGCCTACTCGAAATAGATAGCGAGTAGGCCCACAAAAGCACTATGCAGCTTGACGTAAACCTAACCAATTTTGTAGTTCTTCTGCGCCCCCGATATTTTCACCGCAAATAAAAACTTGGGGAAAGGTGTCGGCACGCGCAACTGCGCGCAATGTGCGATCAGTGAAGTGTTTATTTAGTTCAAGCTCTTCGAACTCAATTTTTGCGTCGTGTAATAAACCTTTAGCACGAGTGCAGAAAGGGCAGTCTGATCGGGTGAACAAGGTTACATCCAGTGGTTTCGGTTTTCCCGGTGCAATGTAGCTAAGCATAGTATCGGCGTCCGATACGGAAAACGGGTCACCCGGTACTTCCTGTTCTACAAATAGTTTTTCTATAGCTCCGTCTCGTACCAGCATGGAATAACGCCAGGAGCGTTGACCAAAGCCAAGATCGCCTTTGTCGACCAGCATCCCCATTTCACGAGTAAAATCACCATTTCCATCTGGCAAGAAATGAATACGATCAGCTTTCTGATCAATCTGCCATTGGTTCATAACAAAGGCATCGTTTACCGAAATACATATAATTTCATCAATGCCATGAGATTTAAAAGCTGACGCTAGCTGATTATATCGGGGAACGTGGGAAGATGAGCAGGTTGGCGTAAAGGCGCCTGGTAGCGAAAATACAATGACGCTTTTTCCTCGGAAGATGTCATTACTATCAATATTAACCCATTCGCCATTTTCGCGTGTTCGAAATAGTATATTCGGTACTGTTTGGTTTTCCTTAAGATGTTTCATTATTTTCTCTAGATTACGTTTGAATAATCCGCAATTCTAGGAGATGTTTTATTATAGATAAAATTAAATATAGTAACTGTTATAATAGTTTTTTATTATCGATAAAGATTGGTTTGAAAAAATGAGAAAACTACCCTCAACACGACAATTACAGTATCTCATCGCACTGGATCGGTATAAACATTTTGGAAGAGCAGCAGAATCCTGTTTCGTCTCCCAGCCGGCTTTCAGTGTGGCGATAAAGGAACTTGAATCCTTGTTGAATGTACAGTTAGCTGATCGCACTAACAAAACGGTGACGATTACAAATATCGGTCAGGAAATTATAGCTCAGTCGCGCTTGGCTCTTAGGGATATTGACGGCATTATCGATATTGCTAATCGATATCAATCCCCGCTTAGCGGTGTTGTGCGGGTTGGAATCATTCCGACGATTGCTCCGTTTCTGTTACCTAAGTTACTGCCGCGTATACGTAAGGCTTTTCCCCAGCTAAAGTTGCATTTGCTTGAGGATCAAACGGACAAAATTGACGAACAACTTAAAAGCGGTAGTTTGGATTTCTTGATTTTGGCATTACCTTACGACTTACATAATATTGAAAAGTGTAGTTTGTTTGATGATCCGTTTCATCTGGCGTTTCATCGAAAAACTCGTTTGTTCGATCCTCGGTCCCCCCGAATTGATCAGCTACCGGACGAGAGTATTTTATTGCTTGAATATGGTCATTGTTTACGTGAACAAGCTATGAGCGTATGTAAAATACGTAATGTAAAAAAAATCAGTCGAATAAATGCGAATAGTTTGTTAACGTTGATTCAGATGGTAGATGCCGACCTTGGTGTCACCTATTTGCCGGAGTTGGCCTTGCAATCATCGGTGCTAAAGCACACCCAGGTAAAAACTTGCGTTACGGATGCCGCTAATAATCGGCAGATTGCAATGGTTTGGCGACGGGGAAGTTTGCGTTCCGATGAGTTCATGGAGCTGGGTCGCTTCATCAAAGAAAATAGATAAAGAAAATAGATAATGTATCCGCATGTAGGTGATGTAGATTTTTTTAATTACATCTTTCCTGAAAATTCTTAGAGATTTTAGAATGAAACCAATAAGTATGATGAAGCGAGCTGGATTTACCGCAATAGCCGGTCTGATGGCCATAAATGCATTTGCACAGGATGAAGTATCTATAGTTAATATTACTGATAACATTCATATGCTAGTAGGTAAGGGCGGTAACATTGGTGTATCGACTGGGGCTGACGGTACGTTTCTTATTGACGACAAATTCGCACCGATGACAGGTAATATAATCGAAGCTCTTAAGTCGTTAGGTGGTGATAGCGCAACGTATTTGGTAAATACTCATTTTCACGGTGATCATTCGGGTGGTAATGAGAACTTTGGTAAGACTGGTACGTTAATCCTTTCTCATGAAAATGTAAGAACAAGATTAGCGGATGGATCTACAGTTAGCGCATTTAATATGGTCACCCCACCACAAAGCGGAAGTGCCTTGCCTGTTATAACTTTTTCAGAGGAAATGACTGTCCATTTAAATGGAGATGCAATCAATGTTATTCACGTGCCTAATGCTCATACAGACGGCGATAGTATTGTTCACTTTTCGGATTCCAATGTGATTCATACTGGCGATGTGTTTTTCAATGGATTTTTCCCATTTATTGACGTCGAGCATGGCGGTAGTGTCATAGGTACGATAAATGCAGTCGATGCAATTCTGGCTCTGTCGAATGACGATACAGTGATTATTCCGGGACATGGAGCGTTGAGTAATGTAACGGAGCTAAAGGCTTATCGCGAGATGCTTGATACTGCTCAAACACGCTTAAGTAAACTAAAAGCAGAAGGTAAAGATGCTGCTGCAGCAGCAGCAATGAATCCACTTTCGGACTTAGATGAGCAGTGGGGCACGGTTATGTTTAATGCCTACCGTTGGATCAGCATTATCTATGACGGTATCTAATAGATGATTTTTGTGTAAGGTAACGGCACGTCAGTGATCATTGCAGATGTACCGATTACCTTTCCTTTGGCGATTAATTATTTTATAAACATTTGTGGATTATGTCGATAGAGACGATCTACGTTTTTATCGACCTTATTCGATTTAGCTCAAACTACAATAGTAAAGGTATAACTATGAATTTTAAAACGATAACGATATTTTCTGTTTTCCTACTTAGTATTGTTGGGATGTCTCCAACGATGGCGACTGATGAAACGACTTCGGCTTCTGAAGAAGGAGCTGAAGCGGGACATTGGGATAGTGCCAAGGAAAATAGTCAGGCGGCATGGGAGTCGGCAAAGAAAGCATCACATGATTCTTGGGCTGCCGCAACCGAAAAATCCACAGCAATAATGGCTGCTGCTAGAAAACAATCGGAAGAGGTATACGATACGGCTAGAGTAAAAGCTGCGGGTGCCGGCGACAAATCTGAGGAAGTCTGGGCGGCTGCAAAGATCAAAGCCGATGAAATTTGGGAAGCCGCGCAAACGGAATCAGAATTGGTTTGGGCTGATGCTAAAGAAGACTCGAACTCAATATGGAATAAGGTCAAATCCACTTCGGTATCAGCTTGGGATAAAACTCGGTCATTCTTCGGTTTGAGTAAGGAAGAAAAAGCGGCTGCTGAATAAAGCTTCTTCTACTTTCCGCAGTATGTGGTTATCTGTAGAGTTTTAGGAGGGTGGTTATGGATATTTGGGAAGCACAGCATCTCGATATAAATGACCCTATGAAGGAGTATCGAGATTACTTCGATATTCCTGAAAATCTCCAATATCTTGACGGTAATTCATTAGGTGTTGTATCCCGGGGCGTCGCTCAGCGTGTCGAGAGTGTGATACAGCATCAATGGAAGAAAGATTTGATCGGTAGTTGGAATAAACACCAATGGATTGATGCACCTGAACGTATTGGTAACCGAATTGCTCCAATAATTGGAGCGGCAAAGGATACGGTTACTGTATCGGATACATTATCTTTGAACGTAGTAAAAGCGTTATCTGCAGCTTTAAACATGCGTCCCGAACGAACTGTGATTTTATCCGATACCGGAAATTTTCCAAGTGATTTGCACATGATGCAGGGATTGATTCGGACGCTTGGTAAGCCATATGTATTAAAACTGGTGAAGCCTGAGGATATAGAAACTTCAATTGATGAAACCATAGCGACTGTGGTGCTAACTCATGTGGATTATCGAAGTGGGCGTATTCATGATATGCCATCAATAACACAGAAAACTCATCAAGCGGGAGCAATTTCTGTATGGGACCTGGCGCACTCGGCGGGTGCACTTCCTCTTGATCTTGGCGCTTTGTGTGTAGACTTTGCCATAGGCTGCACTTATAAATACCTGAATGGCGGGCCTGGCTCACCAGGGTTTATTTATGTCCGTCCCGATTTAATAAATGAAATTTGGCCACTACTTAGCGGTTGGCTTGGTCATGATAAACCGTTTAGTTTTGATTTGGATTATATCCCAGCGACAGGTATTCGACGGATGCGGGTAGGGACACCACCCGTTATCGCTATGGCGGCGCTTGATGCCGCACTGGATGTGTGGGATAACGTTGATATGCGTCAAGTGCGAAAAAAATCTGTTGAGCTTAGTGAGTTATTCATAGCTGAAGTTGAGGCGAAATGTGGTAACTATGATATCGAGTTGCTAAGCCCGCGAGAATCTACAATGCGTGGCAGTCATGTATCCTTTCGAGCTCAACAGGGATATGCAATTTTGCGAGCACTCGCGGCTGAAAATGTCGTTAGTGATTTTCGAGCACCGAATGTAATGCGCTTTGGCTTCACACCCTTATATACCCGTTTTAGTGATGTTGTTATTGCGGTAGAGAAGCTTTACGGTATCTTGCGGGAACGACGCTGGGATAGGCAAGAATATAAACAAGTTTCTGGTGTGACCTAGATCGTTTACAACATTTACTGCATTGTGTTTAATTGATAGAGAGTAGCAGTAAACCGCGCTTAACTTTACGTAGAACCATCCTGTTGGGGTCGCTTTGAAAATTAATAAGGTGCTGATTTATGTTTAGCTATACGCTTAATCCCGAATGGATTAGCGCATTTTCTCGTGTCTTTGTGTTAAGCAAAATTCGATCAGAGGAAAAGTGCGTTATTTTGACCGAAGCTGGTAGTCGCATGGAGAACATTCAGCTGGCCAGAATAGCGATGACTCAGCTTGGCTTGCATCATTTCGTTATTGAAGTGCCTACTCCCAACTTTGCGCCTGGGCCGATAGAACGTTCGACAGGAGCATCTTATTGTCTAACAGGCCATGATACAGTAGTTGCTGCGTTATGTGATTGTGATGTAATCGTGGATCTAACGGTTGAGGGTTTAATGCATGCGCCGCAGACCCGGAAAATTCTCCAATCTGGTGCGCGTATTCTAAATATTTCCAATGAACACCCGCAAGCCCTTGCTAGACTGGTTCCTGATGAATCGCTAAAAGAACGGGTAAAAAATGCCGCCCGTCAATGTCGTGAATCGAAAGAAATGATTGTTTCTAGTAATGCGGGTTCTCACTTGTCTGTGGATATTTCTACCGCCCCTTCGGTCGGTATATGGGGCTTCACAGATCGGCCCGGCACGTTATCCCATTGGCCCGGCGGAATTGTAGTCTGTTTTCCACAAGAGAAAACTGTGAACGGTGTTTTAGTATTTGAACCTGGCGATATCAACCTTACTTTCAAACGTTATTTTGATAGCAAAGTCATATTCCATATCGAAGAGGATTATGTAACTCGTATAGAGGGGGATAACCTTGATGCACGCCTAATGCGTGAGTATTTACATTCGTTTGCTGAGCCTGAAGCGTGGGCAACAAGTCATGTTGGGTGGGGATTAAACGCCGGTGCGCGTTACGAGGCTCTTGCTATGTATGATAAAAACGATATTAATGGAACAGAGTTACGCGCTTTAGCGGGGAATTTTTTATTTTCCACAGGTGCAAATGAATTTGCCAAACGATATACGCGAGGGCATTTTGATTTGCCTATGATGGGCTGCACGATTCGACTTGATAACGTGTGTGTGGTTTCTGATGGAAAATTATGCTGATCAAGAAGATAGCCGGCATCTGTTATCAAGAGTGGGGTGTTGGACCGCCAATAATCTGTATGCATGGTATCGGCGGTGATCATAATAGTTTTTATCATCAACGGGTTTTGAGTGAGGATTTTCGCGTAATTTCCTGGTGTATGCCGGGATACGGTGACTCTGACGTATTGGAGAGTGTTACCTTTGAAGCTTTAGCGTTGGCACTTAAGAAATTCATGGATCAGTTACAAATAAAGCAGGCGCATTTGCTTGGCCAGTCGATTGGTGGAATGATTGCTCAGGAGTTCTATCACCGGTTTCCTGCAAGGGTTATCAGCTTGTGTTTGATAGCAACAACCTCTTCATTTGGTGGTCGAGACGATACCTTCAAGCAAGAATTTCTAAAGTTACGATTAAAACCATTAGAAAATGGTAAAAGTCTTTCCTGTTTAGCGTCAGATATCGTCGCCAGTATTGTTGGCCCTGCAGCGCATCAGGAGGCCATCGATATGGCGGTCACTTCCATGAGCCAAGTATCAGATAATTGTTATAAGTCCATACTCGAGTGTTTAATTACATTTGATCGTCGCAGTGCTTTTAGTGGTATTACAGTACCGTGTTGTTTAATTGCAGGGGAAACTGATACTAATTCACCGGCGAAGACTATGAAGAAGATGGCAGATCTTTTGCATGGCTCAGACTATTATGTAATCCACGGCGCGGGCCATCTTGTTCATCTGGAATGCCCCACTGAAACTAATGTAATACTTAAAAATTTTATGAATAATCTACCTGGAACTAAACGTGGCAACGGCTGATAGTCTGGTATCTTCAGATGTACCGATATTCGATCCTGATGCCTGGCGTCTCACCTCACAACAACAAGAATTGTGTGAGCGGGTCAGGGTTCTTGGCGCACAAAATTTTGCGGGACGCGCGAGCCGTTACGATCGTGAGGCGAGTTTTCCAACAGAGAATTATAAAGATTTACACTCATCGGGTTTGCTCGGTATTTGCATACCTGAGTCGTGCGGTGGTATTGGAGCAGATCTTAAAACGTATATGCTGGCTGCTGCAGAAATGGGTCGTTATTGCGGTGCGACTGCGTTAACTTTTAATATGCATGTTAGTTCTTGCTTATGGACCGGTTTTTTGGCTGATACCCTGGATATGTCAGAGCATGAACGGAAAGAGCATCAAACGGCTCGTATGCTTCACTACCAACGAGTTTTGGAGGATGGAGCGATTTATGCACAGCCATTTTCCGAAGGCGGTGCGGCTGCTGCGGGGGCTAAGGCATTTGGTACAAAAGCTGTCATTACCGACGGAGGCTGGATTGTTAATGGTAAAAAGATATTCGCATCCTTATCGGGTCATGCGAACTATTATGGCGTGCTGTGTACCGAGTTAGACAACATGGATGCGGATTTGTCTCGTCGTAACACCATGTATATTGCGGTGCCCGCTGATGCTAAAGGGGTTTCAGTTGTAGGGGATTGGGATCCCTTGGGTATGCGTGGCACAGTCTCTAGAACCCTGCTGTTTGAAGACGTTTTCGTGCCGGCCAATGAGAAGCTGATGCCACGAGGAATATATTTTCGAGCAGCTAGTCGTTGGCCTCATATGTTTATGACATTAACGCCTGCTTACCTAGGTATTGCTCAGGCTGCGTATGATTTTACTGTTTCATATCTACGCGGAGAGCTAGTAGGTACACCGCCGGTTAAACGTCGAATGTATCCGACCAAGCAGCTTGCTGTAGCTCAGATGCGTATGATGTTGGAGCAGACCAAGGCGATTTGGTTTCAGGCAATTTCTGAAGCCGGTCCGGATCCAAAGAAAGAAAGTATAATGCGCGCCTGGACTGCGCAACACAGTGTTATGGAGAACTCTAATGCTATTTGTCAGTTGGCAATACGTACTTGTGGCGGCCAATCTATGTTACGTTCGCTTAATCTTGAGCGATTATATCGCGATAGTCGATGTGGGTCTCTTATGCTGCCCTGGACAGCCGAACTATGTATGGATATGTTGGGTAAGGCTACGTTATATGAATCGGGTGAATCCGATGACTGATTGCTAATACTTATTATTGGATGTGGAGAGTTAATGTGGTACCCACATAATTAAAAGAAAAATACCGGAAAGAATAGAAATAAACTGTTTATTCTGGTAAGACTCATGACTGACATAATCGATTCTATTAAACGGTATTGGAGAATTACGTAAAAATGGCAAAGCGTTGGCTCGAAGTAGCGACCATTCACGATATTGACGACGACGAAGTTCTTCAGGTTGAACTGGATGGTTTTCCTATTGCGCTGTACAAGCTTGCTGGTCGATTCTTGGCCACTGCCGATGAATGCTTTTGCAAAAAGGGCGTATTATCTGAGGGGTTTGTTGAGGATGATCATATTGTTTGCCCTGAGTGTGATGGCGCATTCGAGATAAAAACGGGTTGTAAAGTAGAAGATCGAAATCTAGTGCTTAAAAGATACCCTGCGAAGATAGTGAACGGTCTGGTGGTTGTCGGTATATCTGTTCCTGATGAGGAAGAGTAGATTGTTCAACCATATTGTTGCTCTTTGTTTTCCTGATTATAAAACTGAATAGAGTAGCTGCAGGAAGTTTTAAATATGGCACATTCCCGCTGAGATATACCATGCAAACATTTGAAACTAACGGTGAGTTAATTCACTATAAGTTTATCGCTAAGCCTGGAGCCACGGTTCTGGCTTTTTCTAACTCTCTAGGTACTGATATGCGTATCTGGGATCGGGTGGCACCAGCATTTAGTGATCATTTTTCTATTCTAATGTACGATAAACGCGGTCACGGATTATCTTCTGCCCCTGCCGCACCTTACACTATGGATCAGCATGTCTATGATTTAATAGCCTTACTCAACCATGTTGAGGCAGAGAAAGTTGTGGTCTGCGGTGATTCCGTTGGAGGCCTAATTGCTCAAGGTGTAGCAGCACGGGAACCGGATAGAGTAAAGGCTGTTGTTTTGTGCGATACAGCCGCACGAATTGGCACTACAGATATGTGGAATACACGTATTGGTATGGCTCAGGCGGGTGGTATCGAAGCGTTGGCGGATGGCACGATGGAGCGCTGGTTTGCGCAACAGTTTCGCTCGGAACGAACCGCGGAATTAGGGCTATGGAGAAATATGCTGGTGCGTACACCGCTGGATGGCTTCGTTGGCACCATGCAAGCAATTCGCGATACTGACTATACTGCGGCAACCGAAGCGTTAACCCAACCGGCGTTGGTTATCGTTGGTGAAGAGGATGGTTCCACCACACCAGAAGTTGTTAAAGATCTTGCTGATAGCATGCAGAATGCACAATTCGAAATCATTCCGGGTGCCGGCCATCTTCCCTGCATTGATCAGCCTGATCGGTTGGTCACGTTAATGCACGCATTCTTTCGCGTAAACCTTAGTTAGGCTATTACGTCAGATTCGATTTTAAATTCATCGATATTACTACTATGAAAGATGCTTACATTTGTGACTATATACGAACGCCTATTGGTCGATATGGAGGTAGCCTGTCGTCAGTTCGCACAGATGATCTAGCGGCTATTCCATTACGTGCGCTTATGCAGAGAAATGGTGGAGTTGATTGGGAGTCGGTTGATGACTTTTATTGTGGTTGTGCCAATCAAGCCGGTGAAGACAATCGTAATGTTGCGCGCATGGCTCTCTTGTTATCAGGTTTGCCGACGAACATACCGGCTGTAACGATCAATCGACTATGTGGTTCCGGCATGGATGCCATTCTCGCAGCAGCTCGAGCGATAAAATCGGGTGATGCAGAATTTGTTCTTGCAGGTGGTGTGGAGAATATGTCACGGGCACCATTGGTGCAGCCCAAGCCCGATGCTGCATTTTCCCGTCGAGCCGAAATTTTTGATACCACTTTGGGATGGCGTTTTATTAATCCGTCAATGAAAAAAATGTATGGTGTTGATTCCATGCCTGAAACGGGTGAAAATGTTGCGGAAGAGTTTACTATTAGTCGACAGGACCAAGATGTTTTTGCCGCGGAATCTCAAAGAAAAGCCGTTTCTGCTCAAGAAAGTGGACGACTATCTCTTGAAATTACACCGGTATTGATACCCCAGCGTCGCGGAGATGCGTTGCTTGTTGAGCATGATGAGCACCCGCGTGCTGGAACAACGGTAGAAAAATTAGCAACTTTAGCGACACCCTTTCGACAAAACGGAACTATCACGGCAGGAAACGCCAGTGGCGTTAATGATGGAGCAGCAGCTTTGATCATAGCGTCAGCAGAAGCTGCAGCGCGAAACGGATTAACACCTCTCGTAAAAATATCAGCTGGCGCCACTGCCGGCGTAGAGCCTCGTATTATGGGTTTTGGGCCTGCACCGGCAACACGTAAATTATGTGCACATATGGGACTAACACCTCAGGATTTCGATATTATCGAGTTAAATGAGGCGTTTGCCAGTCAGGCACTGGCAGTGCTTAGGGATCTGAATATTTCGGACGATGCGGCCCATGTTAACCCAAATGGCGGCGCTATCGCCCTAGGCCATCCACTGGGTATGTCTGGTGCACGAATAACCGGTTCAGCTGCGTTGCAATTATCCATGGGCTCCGGTAGCCGAGCATTAGCAACCATGTGTATTGGAGTGGGGCAGGGTATTGCTATAGCGCTAGAGAAACCTTAGTTTTTACTGTTTTACCTTTAGGTGCTTTTTCAGGTTTTCAGTCCAGTCTATTGTATTGCCAGATGATAGAGTCATTGTTTTCTATTGTGATCTATATTATCAAAGGCCGTGGGTTTTTGAATAGCCACTGCGTGTAGCTGGTTGCCAATTTTCCAGCACACCATCGACTGGTTTAAATATTTCCACATGCAATGGATAGCAAGGTGTGGTGTCATCGGAGTGGCTACTGCTGCAATCACCACCAGGACAAGTGGAAAGGGCGCCCAACAAATCAATTTCAGCAAAGAATTCAATATAGTCACCCGGCCTAACAGGGCTTGCTTTCATGAAATATTGATGGGTATCTAGGGTAAAACCGGTGCACATGAAAACATTAAGCACATCGTGTATATGATGTTCAACTACGGCAGGTTTTTTCCCTGTATAGGCCGCAAGCGCACGGGTTAGATTTGAATGACAGCAATAATGGTAATCCACACCACTAAGCATATAGTTCGTGTAAGGATCGCATCGTGTACCGATAACATCATGAACACCGCCACCATCTTCATCCCAACCGTACCAATCTAACGTATCGTGCGTTATGGTGGCCATAGGTCGTAAGCTCGGTAAGTTGCTCCACAAACGATCACCTGTAGTCAGGTGGCTAGCGTGTAGTTGGCGTGTCTTTCCGCTAAAGAAGCGCTCGTTTAGGTCGTGAGCGTTCCATAAATTCAAATCACCCACCTGGGATCCCTCGACACTGCTTATTCGGAATAAATGTCCAGCCGGCACCTTAAAGGTACCTGCATCTCTTGGGGGAACCATTACTTCATCTATCTTTTGCATACCGGTTCGTGCTAGTTCATAGAAGGGTTTATCAAACGGTGGCAAATTTTCGACGGTATAGCAGACAATAGGCTTGGCTGCTTTGCGGGAGCTGGCGTCAGATGGTTGGCTTGTCATGACTCTCGATCGGTTAGGTTCGTGATTCAGTATTGGGAAATGTTTAGCGCAATTGTACGAGTGAGTTCGTATGTTTGCAAAACGATCAAATTATTTAATAAGATCAACCTTCGTGGTATCACTGCCATCCATGGTTCTGAAACTAGAAATCTAGATGAGCTAATTAGATTGGTAGTTTACGTCAAATACTTTCTTTGGTTAGTTTATTTGAAATAGATTAACGAAGCGGTGAATTTATATGGGTAGGCGTTCTGCTATATGCTGATTAGTCTATAAGCAACCTCGATAACTACGTTGTTATTAACGTATTAGTAGAATGAATTCCTATCTCATGCACAATTCCATATGGTTCAGATTCACTATATCCCGCTTTCAAATTACATCTGATTGTTCTCCATTTGAATGTATTCTCTCAAAATTTTTTCTGTAAGTTTCACAGAGAAGCTTTCGTGCAAGTTATCTTATTCCTAACTAGAAAAATCTTTCAATAATCTTGTCGTCTCTGGATCCATAAATCCAGATATTGTCGCTTCTGTTTCTAACTGCAGTGCATTTTTGATTGAGTTTACTGCAGTTTGGTTCAACACACGTTTCATTGCCCGGCTTGAGAGTGTTGGTAATTCAGCAAGTTTTTCTGCGAGGAGTATAGCCTCGGCTTTTAATGCATCAGGGGCGACTACCTTCCTTGCAATGCCCATGTGTAATAGGTCATCGGCATTATAGTGCTCTCCTAGAAAAAACATTTCTCGGGCTTTGTTAAGACCCACTAGCGCAGGTAGTAAGCTTGTGACTGCCCCAGTTACAAATAAATTTAAACTGACTTCTGGGAAAAATGCTTTTGCATCTCTAGACCAGATAGAAAAATCACAATTAATGGCCCACTCGAAACCACCACCCACGGCCCACCCGTTGATTGCTCCAACTACCAACTTGTCAGCCAAAACTATGGATTCAGTAACGCGTTGTATGGCCTTAACAAATGCTCTTGCTTCATTCTCGTTGGCAGGGTGTGTATGTTCATTGCGATCATCTCCAGCACAAAAAGCACGGCCTTCACCCGTAAAAATAATAACACGTACGTGCTCGTCAGAATTCGCATAGTCGAATGCGGTTGCTACGTCGGCTATCAGTTGACGATTCATCGCATTTAAACAGTCTGGACGATTTAATGTTATGGTGCAAATTGATTTTTCGGTGTTTATTTTTACAGTGTTGAGTTTCATAATATTAAAAATTTCGAATTACCCGTTTGGTTTTACCTTCGGTTCTAGGCAGACTGTTATAGCCTAGTAGTTTAACTATCGTTCGGATGCCAATGGTGTCTTTTATTGTCTGCTCAAGTTCTTCTTTTAAGCTATCCTTAAGCGAGCCTTTCTTCGATCGTTCGATCTCGATATTTAAAAGATTGTAGGGTGGTGGCTGATCGAGTGTTATCCGGTACTCTCCGGAACAGCCTTTATTTTGATTGATAACGGATGCAAGCATAGTTGGAAATACATTTATTCCGCGAACCACGATCATGTCGTCGCTTCTGCCGATAACTTTGAAACGTGGGGTTGTTCGGCCGCAGCTTGCTGTATCAACACCGGTTAATTGAATGATGTCGTTGGTACGAAAGCGAATTAACGGCTGCGCTTGCTTATATAAATGTGTAAGCACCAATTCACCCGTCTCGCCTTCCTTCCATAGCTTATTGTCACCTGTTTCAGGGTCGATAAGCTCAGGATAAAGGACATCCATTGCCATAAAATGTAAATCATTGTCTCGTGTAGTTTGACCGGCAAAATTGCACAATACATCGGTTACACCATAGTTCGAGTTACGTGCCTGAAAGCCCCACGTGTTTTCTAAACGTTGTTTGAATGCGGGGTCGTCTAGTCCGGGTTCTCCTCCAAATAAACCAAGTTTTAGACCGAGCTGATCAGGTCGTAGCCCGGAAAAGGAAGTTTCTATGACTTGTTCTAAAACGGCAGGGTAGGATGGTGTGCAGGAGATGGCGTTTATGTTCATGTCCTGTATCAGTTGAATTAAACCTTCGGTTCCACCCACACCATAGGGGAAAACCATTGCGCCAGTTTCTTCAAGGGTGGTGTGGTCTGTAAAGCCACCCATCCATAGCTTATAGTTGAGGCAATGCACCACCCGATGGTTGTCTGTTAAGCCGGAAGCCCGCTGTGCACGCCCGCCAACAATGGCAGTAATTTGTGCATCGGTGGCAGTTAATGCCAGATTCATCGCCGTACCGCTAGTGCCGGACGTGCGGTGCATGCGAACAATATTTTTTTCTTCAGCAGCAAGATAGCTTCCAAAAGGATGATGTTTTTGCTGGTCGTGTCGCAGATGTTCTTTAGTTGTAAAAGGTAGCCTTTCCAGCCGGTTAAGTGATTGGGGTAGTTCCTCGTTTCTCAAGTGTTGCTTATAAAAGGAAGAGTGAGCTTTTACATAATCGGCTTGGATATACCACCGCTGTTGCTGGACTTTTTTAAGTTCTTCCAGTGGCAGAAAATCTGCATCTCGTTTAATCGGTGTTTTTGTCATTGCTTATTTTTAAGTATTAACTCACAATTAAATTTTCGCTTTAACACCGTCGCTAAAGCTTTAAACCCATCATGCGTCCATCGTAGAACGCATACGGGGCCTGTCGTGGTGCCACGCAATCGCCAATAGAAAAAGTTTTATATGGACGTTGTTGTTTTCGCAGGTCTAGTTCTATGTCATTTAGTGCTATATTGGTCGTGGCAAATACAATAGCGCTTGCCGTAATGGTTTCTACCGAGCTATCAAGCAAGGAACGTACGTCGGCACTATCTCCAGTCCAATGTTGAATGACAGATTCGACTTTAAATTTAACCCCCAGTTTCGCTAATTGCTTACGAATAGGAAAATCCGCACTGGTACGTGTAAGTTCTTTGCCTACATAGGCGTCGGGCGTAACGATAGTTACGTTATGTCCGTTTTTAGCGAGTTGCCACGCTGTTCCCAACCCGCGCCAGTTTCCACCTTCGTCGACTACGATTACATCACCATCGATACGAGCTTGTTTACGAAAAACGTCTTCGGGTGAAAAAATATTACCGTGTTCGAACCCCGGCAGTTTATCAACATCCATTCGCCAGCGTTGTAGACCATTCTCACGCGGAACAGAACCGGTAGCCAATATCACACTATCGGGTTCGAACTGGGACACGTCATTGGACTCCATGTAAGTGTTGTAGTAAACATTTACATTTAACCTATTCAGCTGTCTCTGGTACCAATTGAGTAAGTCGGTAATCTGACCTCGACGTGGCGCGAGTCCTGCTAAACGAAATTGGCCACCCAGTTCGTTGCTGGCTTCACATAAGGTAACATTGTGTCCCCGTTCTGCTGCGGATCGTGCGCACTCAAGGCCGGCGGGCCCGGCTCCAATGATCAATATGTTTTTAGCCTGTTCCGTTTGGTTGAAGCGGTCACCTCCGGTTTCGAACTCGCGTCCAGCGGTTGGATTTACTAAACAGGAAATCCAATAATCACGTGAGCGTCGTCCCCAACACATTTGATTACAAGATATACAACCTCGTATATCTTCATCACGCTCGCTTAGGGCCTTATGCACCCAATGAGGATCGGCAATTTGTCCACGTACAATTGAAACTAGATCACATGCTCCGAAACCGATAGCATAGTCTGCGTTTTGCGGAGTTCTTATATGGTTTTCAGCAGTGACGAGTGCATTTTTAACGACATCTTTGACCGCTTCAGAAAAATCGATGGCTAGATTTTCCGCATGCACGAATGTTGGCATCAGCCGGTCATAATCCATATATCCACCACGTGTGCAGGAAATATAGTCAAACTGATGCTTTTGGTCGTGATAGGCGATGATCTCAAGTTGCTCAGAAAGTGTTAGCACGTTGGGTGCGCTATCGTATTCGCTAACCGAGAAGCCGATAATGAAATCGTCACCACATAGATTTCGTATGGTGTTAAAAATACGATCAGACAGGCGTAGCCTGTTGAGTAACGAACCTCCCCATTCATCTTCACGTTGGTTAGACCAGGGTGACCAAAACTGGTCAAGTAGCGAGTGATACTGGGCCCAGACTTCAACGCCATCAAATCCTGCCTTTTTGCAACGCAGGGCGGCCAGGGCAAAACTTTCAATGGTATCTTCTATCTCTGTTGTCGACATAACATGACTACCGTCCGAGTCATGGTAAGAGTTGCCACCGGAAGGACTCCAATTAGCATGATAGGACAGGTCTGCATCCCCATGTTGACCGACATGGTAGAGTTGTTGAATCATCACACAGTCATGTCGCTTACAAGCCGTAGTGATTTTCTTGAAGTGTGGAATTACAGCGTCGTTGTTAGGCAGGAAGTTTCCACGAGTAAGCACTGCCGCAGCATGAACCGGCATGGGCTCCACCACTATCATAGCTGCACCGCCTATGGCACGCTCTTCATAGTAAGCTTGATGTCGCTTGCCTGGCAGTCCGTTCTCTGACATGTTTGCGGTATGGGCACCAAACACGATTCTGTTTTTTAGAGTTTTATTACCAAGTCGAATCGGGTTTTTAAGATTTTTAAAAGTAGTCATTGCTACAAACAGAGTTTACGTTGCTATTATTGTACATTTGATTGTTTTTAAATGGCGGTTTGAATAGTTAAAAATTAAGCTTCTTTGCACAATTTTAGTTTAGATAATTGGTCTCTATGACTTTATGAATCAGTAATCCTAGAATATGGTATGAAATTTCTCCCAATTAATAATTTAATCGAGATTAACCGTGTGGTGTCTTCAGCTATTTTGAGTTGGCAGTTATCGAAGCGTGTCTATCGACTGTCTGTCGAGCAGCTCAGCTACCAATTAGAGGATCTTGAAGATCATGTATTTATCGGTGGATACCTTGGAGAACAACTTCTGGGTGTAATAATTTGGGCGAAGTATCCGAGTCAATTACCAGACGGTACGCGTGTGCGGTACCTCCATGGGCTATATGTGAGCCAAGAGCATCAAGGGTGTTTGGCTGGGAGTAGATTGCTCGAGTATTCTGTGTCAGAGACCATTCGTTCCTGTATTCATGCCTTATCATTAAAGGCATGGCGTCGATCTGAAGCATTTTTTTTACGAAATTATTTTGTTCCATTAATTATTGGAGAACATGGTGATGATCAGCTTTATCCTAAACTTTTAGTTCGTTATCTAGTTGAGAATAAAAAATAACATAATTGACGCAGAAAATTTCTTTTTGTTCTGCTGGCAATATATTTTATTGAGTGGCACTACTTCACTAAAGTAGTTATTCGTTTGCGATTGTTAACAAGCTATGCAGGAGAACATTTGCGCCAGCAACTAAATCATCGGCATCGGTATGTTCGCGTGGATTATGACTAATACCATCTTTTGAAGGCACAAAGATCATCGCTGTCGGGCATATGCGCGACATCATTTGTGCATCGTGTCCTGCACCGGATGTCATACGTCTGTGACTTAGATTGAGTGCAATAGCGTTTTCTTCGATAATGCTGGCGATATCCTGATCAAACAAAACTGGGTCGAAACGGGCTAGCACCCGAGTTTCAGACGTTGTGTTTTCGCTGGCAGCGAGTTCCTCGATTTTCTTCTTGATTTGTTGTTCTGCGAGACACAAGATGGCGTTGTCGGTATTGCGAATATCGATGGTAATACGCGCACGATTGGGTACCACATTAATCACATTAGGTGTTAGTTCTATCTCGCCAATAGTGGCTACCTGGTTGCCACCAAACTCGCCAGAAAGTTCTCTTACGTAAACCGCAAGTGCCGCAGCGCAAAAGCCGGCATCTTTGCGTCCTTGCATCGGTGTGGTACCCGCATGATTGGCCTGACCATGGAAAATTACTTCTTGCCAGGAAATGCCCTGCAAGTTTTCGACCACACCAATTTGTATTTCTTCCCTTTCCAATATTGGCCCTTGCTCAATGTGAACCTCAATGAATGCACGAGGCACAATATCACCGCAGGGCATATCTCCATCGTATGCTATTTTTTTCAATTCTTGCCCAAGAGTTAAACCATTTGCATCGCAGGTGGATAATGCTGTGTCCAGTTCTAAACCACCTGCATAAACCAGTGAGCCCATCATATCGGGATGAAAGCGGGCACCTTCCTCATTAGTAAACGCACAGACGATAATTGGTCTAATGGTTTCAATATTGAGGTCATTGAGTGTTTCAATAACTTCTAGCCCGGCGAGAATTCCGTAAGCACCGTCGTACTTTCCACCATTGCGAACCGTATCCGGGTGCGAGCCAGTCATAACCGCTGGTAGGTCTTTTTGTCCCCTACGTATACCAAAAATATTTCCAATTTGATCAATACGTACGTGTAAATTTGCGTCTTGCATAAGCGCTACTAGAAAATCTCGTCCAAGACGATCGTTATCTGTCAGTGCTAAGCGGCAAACACCACCATCTTTGGTTGCGCCGAGTTTTGCTAGATCAGATAGTCTCGTGAGTAAACGCTTATCATTTACAACGGGTTTTACTGTCGGAGTCATTTTAATCTTAGACCTGCCTTGTAGAGGGAGTATTCCGCAGTGTTAGCAGTAAGCCAATATAGGCAACAATTCCAGAATAGATATAGTACGTTTCAAATAGTTCTTGTCCATTGCGCACCATTAGTAAGACCACGCCAATACTTCATGCACTCTTGATGAAATCTGCTTTGGAAAGCTTCAGAAATAGCCACAGCAACACGGGAATAGTTGTCCATGCAAATTTTGCGGTTGAAGTGGCAAACAGGAATTCGGGTATCAGGCTACTCCACGCATTGGAAAACTCACCAATGTTATATAGTTGACTAGCCGATATTAGTGAAAAAATTACGGCGGAGATTAGGTTTAGCCATTTTCTCCTGATGTGAAAGGACACGTTTGTTGCAGCGTAAAACGCCAATAATGCGAATGTGAGCATTGGGAACAGATAGGCAGGTTCGCCGATTGGCTTGTTCCACAAGTATGGCATCCACACTACGGTAATCAGTAAATGCAAAGCAAGCCCAAGAAATAATAGGTAGGATATTCCTAGTAATTTGAGTGGGTTGGTCTTTAGCATGACTTTTCCAGCTGAGACTTTATAGCGTCTACCCCGTTGTATTGCCGCTGAAAGAATTAGTAGGGAAGTTGCGAGAAGTTCAATACCTTCTTCTACGACGAGACGGGCACGTGCCACCCAGTCAGTTTCAAAGTAGCGAATGCCTTCTAGTCGTTCTAATCCGGCAACACCAATAAATAGAAACAAACTAAACAGAATCAGTATGCCGCTTGAGCGACGCCGGGAATCACTTAGCATGCGAACAATGGCATACCCAAAAACACCTCCGCCAATCAGCGCAAATGGTAACAGGGCAAACCATCCCCCGAGCATACTAACCCGTTCGTGAAGTGAGCCAATTTCATCACAGGCAAGTGCCAGTATTACGGCGCTTAATGAAAAATACATCCAGCGGTCCTTTAATGGAGTATCGATATAGCTACCCAATTGGTAGTAAATAAGGCTCGCTAGAAACAGACAAATACCGGACCACCAAACAGCATAGTTTCCTTTATGTGCTAGATTTAATGGCACGGTGCGGTCATTTAGCTCGCTTACGTTGTGTACGTAAAAAATCACCCATGCAAGGATGCCTATAAAAAATAAGTGCACTAATGTAGTCCAGACCCACCAGGCTATTGTTGTGGATTCTAGGGCATCCGTAATGTTTGGCTCAATAAATTGCTGCCGAGACCCCGGTGCTAGATACAAAAGTAGTAAAAACCCAAGTTGCCAGTAGAGCAACGCAGATAACGATCGATAAGTAGGAGGCGAAAATCTGGATTCAAGATTTGGTATCTCAATCCAGACATTGCCTTCTACTGGCCCGATTATTAACTGGGTGTTTTCTAGTTTAGCTGGCACCCCCGCGTCCTTAACTAGATTCAGTAAGGAATCGCCTTCAAAGCGGTGTATGGTTTTACCATCGAAACCGATGAAGTTTTGTATTTCGATGGAACGAATATAAAGATTAGATTTACGTGCTGGTTTCAGACGTAAACGAATAGCGGAAAGCTGCGGTCCTGCAGTTGGACTATGCAGATGAATTTTCTCAGGTTTTGCGGAAGGATGACGATAGTCTTGAGAACGCTCTATGAGAGTATAATTTGGTGTATCGATATCATACAAACCAAAGGTGGTTGACTGGGGCAAACCGGCCATATTCAGCGTGACGCCGTTCATATCGGCTACACTTATGAGTAAGGCACCGGAAATACACAAATTTGTGAGTATAAGTGTGTGGCTGCTAAGTGGGCGCTTTGCAAACCATGGGATAAGTAGTTGCACGGTGATTAACCAGATGCCGCTTAGTAATATTCCATTAAAGACACTGAAGTAGGTTAGATTGATGCCGAGGATGGCAATGCTGGAAATTATTAGCGCTATAGTTGGTGGGTTATATCTTTTGCCACGGATACTGACGGCTGCATATCCGAGGAGTCCTGCACAAACCCAGTCTTGCCAGCTACCGGCATCGGTAATGCTGCCTAGAACAATTGCGACAATTATGGAATAGAGTATATTGATACGGGTGATCTCCGATAATCGCCCGAGACTAGGCGAAATCTATTTATCACACGAATGATACAGTCTGCCGCAAAATTATCTACTCTTGTGGCAGAGTTTGTAGCCTGTTTTTATCTAGGGCTTATATCTATTCTGGAGCTACTGTTGATTATGTTGGATTATATGCGGTTACGAACCATGCGCTAGAAGGCGCCCATACGCTGCCATCTTCTCGAACATACTTACCGATAACTCCCTCAAGAGCCTTAAGAACATCAGGTTTTAGTCGTTCTCCCTCGTCGCCTGCGAGTCGAATGATTTCTCCGGCCGGTCCAATTTCGAGAGCAAATTGAATGGCCTCATCCAAACTTCTACCAATACATATATCGCTATCAAAACGCTCGAATTGAACTCTCTCAAAACCAACTGATTGCAGCATATCACTGACCATGTCTGGGCCGGCCATAGAAAAAGGACCGGGGCCGCAATGCACCGCGTCGGTTTCTTCATGGGATACTACCGGAACTATTTTCTTAACACATAGTTCGGCGTCATGTAACCACAAGTTATCTTCCCGTTTGCGCCAAACTACCTGGGTGAACTTTCCGCCAGGTTTTAATGCTTTGCGGATATTTCTCATGGCAAGACCTGGCATCATAAAGAACATAGTGCCAAAGCGTGCAAAGGCCTCATCATAAGGGCCTTGTAGATCTTCCCGTTCAACGTCTGCCACGAAAAACTCAGCATTCGTGACACCATCACGTGTGGCCTCGGCTGAACATTCTGCAATAAAGTTACTTGCGCAATCTACACCTCGAGCTACCCCATCTGGCCCCACTGTCTTAGCAATTGCTATGGTGGTGTCACCAAAACCACAGCCGACATCGAGAACGCTGGCACCCTCAGCATGTTTGTGCCTGGCTAAAGCTTCTTTACTGATTTCAGCGTAGCCTTCGATAAATAAGTACTTGAATCGGGAAAATTTCTCAAAAAGTACGGTATTCCATGCTTCTATGACGACGTCATTGCTCACGTTATGTTCCTCCGAAATGTCAAAATTTATTACACCGAGTATGCAGTCGAAATTACTGAAGGACTGATTTCAATCTGTTCACAGTATATTTAAGTTTGTTATGCTAGACCTCAACATAAATGAACGGCGATTAAGTATGCCCTATGAATTCTTCGCCCGGGATTATCCAATCTGTGCCTAATGGCATATCATACCTGTTTTTAGTTCCAATAAATGGCGCAGATCATCTTTCGAGATTGCATAGGCTTGCTGAACAGGTTGATGCTGACACTATTGTTTTTGACCTGGGGAATATCTGGTAAGTAGATTTGGTTTTGTGCACGGTCGTCGTATGTTTTCGACGTGCAAATGAACCGTATGGTGTCCACCAATGGCAGCGAAGGGTTTAGACTTAGGCACACTGGATCATAAGTCATAGCGGTATTATTGATAAGATAACAGCCTTCTTCCTCGACTCTTTAGCGACTACTTAAATCCTTGGTATTACAAAATTTGGCTTCTGAGTTTTTATGGTAAAACTTTGGATGCGTGCTCGCCCCAGATTTCACGCAGTCGTGCATCTCGTTTACAACTCCAACGATAAAATTTGTATCGATTGGGATAGTTCTTGTAATAGTCCTGGTGATAGGCTTCATCGCCTTTTATTGGATAGAACGGATCAGAATCCAGTATGGGAGTAACTACTTTCTGATCGGGAAACATGGCAATTACACGATTACGAGTAGCTTCAGCTGTGGACCGTTCTTCATCATTTTCAGTAAACACTGCGCTGAGGTAACTGTGACCCTTGTCACAAAACTGCCCTTTATCATCAAACGGGTCAATATTTACCCAGAAGTGTTCCAGTAATTGTTGATAACTTACTAGCTTGGGATCGTAGGTGATTTTTACCGCTTCATAATGCCCGCTATGATCTCCACTATACGTCGGATTTTCAGCCGTACCACCAAGAAATCCGGATATCACATCACTTACACCATGTACTTTTTCAAAGTCTGATTCCATACACCAGAAACAACCACCGGCCAGAATGGTGGTGGCGGCGGTTGTCGTCAGGGTCGTAAAAGTTATCAGAAATGCCAGTGTAGCTGTAAAAATAAATTTCATTAAAGCGCTCTAGTTGTATTATTTATCACTGTATTATCGGACAGAAAGTAATCCGACAAGTTCCCGAGTCTGTGGGTATGTTTTTATTCGAGTACTTCATTATGACGATTATCTACCACAAGAGGCGTATTAAAATAGGTAAGGGATGGGTAGTCACCGAATGTTAGTTTTACATATTCACGCCATTCCTCTGTATAGACTTTTTCGGCATATTCCCGACTTTGCCAAAGGTAGATACCGCCTACAAAATTTCGGTCCTCTGAGAGTAGGTAGTATTTACGAATGAGTCCTTCTTTACCCTGATAATTCGGTGCCGTGCGACGAAACATTTCAAGCGCTTCGTCTTCTGTTACAGGATTTGGGAGTTTGGTTTGTAAGAGTGCTGTTATCACTGTTTATGTGCCTCAGATATATTTCCGGATTTTAATGTTTGCGTCGATTTGTACATTTTCTCAAGCTGACTATTTATAAGGCTTAGGTATGGCAAATATGCCTCCTAACATGGATATAAATATTAATACGATTAATGCCCACCAGTTAATATAAAAATATACGCCTGCGACAATTCCGCAAATAAATGCGGTTGCCACTCGATTTGATCCAGTTTTTCTAGCAGCCAAGAAACCGCCGAGAAACCGCCGAGAAACCACGTGGCCGCGAGGCAAACATAGAACAGTAGTCGCGGATAGGCGTACCACACTCGATCGTTGATATATTGTACTTGATCTTCTACTGTGCCCTCGAATCCTGCATTTTGTAGGCTATCTATCCAAAAAACGGTCAATCCATGTAGAGCTGTCATTGAAAGATGAAAGCCGATAACAATGATAACCGTACCAAAAATAATCGGTTTTGCCTGTTTTATCACGATAAATTTAACTGATCTATTGATGAATTATGATTGTTTTGAAATCCATTCGGCATATACGAGTTGCACGCTAGGTCGTAGCATAACAGCATCAGCAATACGTTTAACATTGGTAAACTCGTCCGTTGTTGGATGTCCTCTATTAGAATTCAGCCAGGTGGTTAACATAAATAAATAGATATCTACTGAGCTAAATTTATCACCCAATATCCATTTATTATCACCAATTTGATCATCGATGATTTTCCAAGTTTCACGAAGACGACGAATGCCACGTCTTTGCGCACTGGCTTCATCGTCTTTAGTATCCGCAAAGCGATCTGGGTAATAGTTAAGCTGAAAGGCATTTTGCACTGAGTTAGAAAAATACACGAGTGTTTGCAGATAAGTGCTTCGTTCTACAGAATCAAACTTGGGTGCTAAATTTGATTCAGGATGCCTATCACAAAGAAATATATTAATAGCTGCACATTCATACATGGCTTGATTATCCCAAATCAATACTGGGAGCCAGCCATTTGGGTTTAGAGCCAGTTGTTCTGCGGAGCGGGGTTTGCTTCGATCTTTCGTCGATTGCAGTAATTCATAAGGTGCACCTATTTCTTCAAGAATCACTCTGGTGCCCATCGCAGCGCTGCCCAGCGCGTAAAATAGTTTATAAGTCATTAGTGTTTTCGCTCGTTTGTAAAGTAATCACTCAGTAAGTCCAGG
>CAJQKF010000004.1 GCA_905478855.1 uncultured Gammaproteobacteria bacterium | reverse complement strand
TCAGAACTAATCAGAACTAATCAGAACTAATCAGAACTAATCAGAACTAATCAGAACTAATCAGAACTAATCAGAACTAATCAGAACTAATCAGAACTAATCAGAACTAATCAGAACTAATCAGAACTAATCAGAACTAATTTATATCGAGTTGCTGATTACGCCAGTTGCCACCCACTCATCGAAAATCTTTAGCACCAGATTGCTAAATTCTGCATCGTTTATATGTGCATCTATTTCGGTGTAGGTAACCGGTTCTTTAATGGATGACCGTATTTCATCGATAAAAGCATTTAGGCCGTCAGGGTCGTGAGCATCTGCTCCTTCACGATCCCATTCTTCAATGCCTTTAAGCGGCATGATGAATTGCGCAGGTGCATTGGCTTTTGATAACCGTGCACCAATTTCTTGTGCCGATTGACGTCGTTCTTCTTGAGTTAGCGTTACCGAGCAAATTAGTCGATTATGTGCATGATAAGGGCGGTCTTTATATTTTTCCGGTAGCGGTTGCCATGTTTGAAAATCGATAAGGTCCAGACATCCGGGCGCGACAATTTGGGGAATACCGGCGTTGCCCGCATTGGTTAGTCGATCGGCACCGGCATTGATGGGAGAATGGTTGAGTAAATTACCGAGTTCTGGAAGCGCGAAATCCATTACTGCAGCAAATGCACCCTCGGCGGCAAGACTCTCGAATGCGCGTCCACCCATTCCGGTTGCATGAAAAACAGCCACTTCGAATCCCCGTTTTTCCAATGCGGGTTTCAGACTAACCATGTACGATAGACAGGATTTCCCCAAACTCATCATGCCGATTAATGGTTTCTTGTGGCTGGGCGGTTCTACCGCATTAGTTGCACCAAGCACAGCCCCAGCTGCCTGGCTGAGTGATGATTTACACACAGAATTAAGACCATATAACCCGCCGGCCCACAAAATCATTTGGATGTCTGCGGCTAGTCGTTCAGTGGGTATTATTGGTGAGAACGATACAGTGGATACAATGTATTTGGGTACACCCATGGGTAGTACGCTGGCGCAATCTAAAGCAAGGTCGGTGCCCATAGTGCCACCCAGCGCAATCATTCCATCAAATGCTCTCTGGGAATAGAGTTTTCTGGTGAGTTCAGATGCGCCTTTTGCCATTAGCTGCATCGCGCTGTTCTCGTCGCCAGAATCGATTACTTGCGCAATGGAAACATTCGCTTCTTTTGCTACGCTATGTTTATTATGGTCAACCGGAGTGGATGGATCGCCCATTACACTAACATCCATTGAAACCGGTATGCCGCCCTGTGCCGTTATACAATTTTCTATATAACGTAACTCATCCGATTTAGTGTCGTAAGTCCCGATGATCAGAATTTTCTTTGGCATGTTGTATTAACTCTTGGGTTTAGGAACAAATAACGTGCTGATATCTCAGTTATTGTTCTAGAGCAACGAATCTATGTCAATGCAAATGCGGTGTGGCGGGTTTGTTGGTGATATGTGGAGAATTCTTGTGCAAAAAGAAATTTTAAAATGGGATAACTTCCGATCTAGGATTTTCTGGCAATATAAATACCGCTTATAACAATCAGCATAGCCCCTAACACGGTAGTCGTAGTGGGTATTTGCTCTAGAAAAATATAGCCGAATAGCCCGCCCCAAATTAGGGCAGAATATTCCCATGGAACCAGAACGGAAACCGGCGCGAGGGTGTAGGCATAGGCAAGTAATAAAAATGCGATGCATACGGCAAGGCCTGCTAATGCCAGTAGACCTAACTGCTCGATGCCCGGGGTTGTCCAGATGCTGTAAGTGGATATGATAGCTCCCGGTTGAAAAAGCGGTACGATAAACTCCACAGCCATAACGGATAGCCCGCCAAGAGCCGCATACATTATGCAGGTATACAGTGTAGTAGTTACGCTCTGATCGGATTTTCCAAGCAATCGAGTAGCGACAATGGAGCCTGCATATAAACTCGCCGCTCCAAGGGCGAATAGGGTGATTGCCGGTTCAAAATTATTGCCGCCGGGTTTAATCATAATTAATGACCCCAGAAAACCAAGACCGACCGCACACCAGTGGCTCATGCTCACCTTTTCTTTCAAGACCGGAACAGATAGAGCAACGGCTATTAATGGTGCGGTAAAGAATATCGCGACGAGATCAAGTATGGGCATAGTCTTAAGCGCAATGTAGTAGCACACAAACGAGCAAAATTGCAGTGATCCACGAAGTACTTGTATTCCAAGACGGCTGGTTGATAGTGCATTGCCTTTTACAAAAAATGGAATGAATAAAAGCAATATTAGCAATGCAAAGGCACTGCGTATAAATAACAGTTGAACGACAGAATACTCATCACTCAGGTTCTTGATGATAATATCCTGAGACAGTACCGAGCCAAGTCCGAAGACAACACCAAGTGCACCGATTGTAGTAGAGCGAAACATATATGTTGAGTTGGGGTCGAGAGTGAAGTTACAAGAGATGATTAATCCCAAACGGATGATTATTTTTTAATCTTTTTTCCTCTGGCAGGGCCGCCCAAGAGATATATTGATCTAGCTCTATTCTAGCAAGCAATATCGTTATTAAAGTACACTACAGCGTCTTTTTATATTCAATCAAAGTTACCGTTCAAATGACTATCTCGAAGATTTCCTGCCAGATTAATTATCTCAAACATACCCCTCGGGCCGATTTATTTGATTTTGCGACAAATGATATAGCCCAGGCTATTTCATGCTTTCATAAAAGTCTCCCCGGTTATCAGCCTACGCCAGCGGTTTCTTTGACAAACCTATCGCAACGGCTGGGTGTGAAAGAGATTTTAGTTAAAGATGAGAGTCAGAGATTTGACCTAAATGCATTTAAAGTCTTGGGCGCAAGTTATGCAATGGCCCGTTATTTAGCAGATGTCATTCACCTTAACGAAACCGAGTTGAACTACGATGCTATTTGCGCCCGAAAGGCGGAGTATGAGCATATAACCTTCGTAACGGCCACCGATGGTAATCACGGCCGTGCCGTTGCCTGGGTGTCGAGCGCATTTGGTTGTCAGTCTGTAGTGTATTTGCCAAAAGGCTCGTCAGTGGCTCGCTTAGAAGCCATACGGGCATCGGGTGCAACGGCCGAGATAACCGCGCTAAATTACGACGATACCGTCCTCCACGCTGAGAAAATGGGTCGGGAAAATGGTTGGGTATTGTTGCAGGATACGTCGTGGGAGGGCTATGAAGAGATTCCATTAACCATCATGCAGGGCTACTTTAGTTTAGGCAGTGAGTTTGTCGAAGAGCATCCTGACGTTTGGCCTACCCATGTTTTCCTTCAGGCCGGCGTAGGTTCACTGGCGGCCGGTGTTATGGCCTATCTCTATGCAGTTGATGAAAGACCCACTCCTAAAATAATTGTTGTAGAGCCGGATGAAGCACCATGTCTTTATGAATCGATTCGTAAAAATGAGGGTGAGTCCTACAAGGTGATGGGTGATATGCCCACTATAATGGCAGGTCTTGCCTGTGGAGAGCCCAGCTATTTTGGCTTAAAAGTTATTAAGTCTATAACCGATGCATTTCTGATGTGTTCCGATGATGTCGCGCGTCGTGGTATGAAAGTGATGGGCAATCCGCTAGCGGGTGATCAGGCGATTATCTCTGGAGAATCCGGCGCTGTTACCTTAGGTGCGTTATACGAATTGATGGAGAATGACAGTTTTGCGGGTATCCGGGATGACTTAGGCCTGGATGCAAATTCGATCATTATGTTGCTTTCCACCGAGGGCGATACCGATGCGGAGTTTTACCGTGAAACCGTCTGGTCATAGATCTCTACAACCAAAATTATGGTGGTTAAAAGCGCGTGCAGTATTCAGCACATAGCAGTACCAAAGTGATTTAATGAGAATACTGGACCTGTTAATCGTTGTCGGTTAGCCCGGCACCGGCGCCTGCAAGTCGCGATTCAGCATTGCTTGGTACCAACGAACGGTGAAAAAATCCGTAGATAATACGCCAGGCTTCGCTGTTGGTAACGATACCGCCCGATAGATTTACATCCACTGTAGTTAATTCACCGGAATTACCTGGTCGAGTTATTTCCATTTCAAAAATGCCGTCAGGGTCGGGTTGTATAATTCTCGCTGCCGCTTGAAGTTCTTGCGGAAGGCTAACATCCATTTGATTATCCAGGGTACGTAATGTTATCTGAACCTCGCCAACTACTTTTGTGCAGCGAGCCAATGCGGCAATAAACATCATTGGCTGGCTGGGTTGCTGGACTAGGTAACTACGAAATATTTTCGTATGCGCATCGGTAATGATTTGATCGCAAATTATTGGTGCGACCGTAATAGCGGACAATGGCGAAAAGTCACCTGTAGCATAGATAACGGTTTTATCTGTTGTCTGAATAGTGGGTATTACTCTTTCTTGATCGTCCCAAGCAACCTGCAATAATCGGGCACAATCTGGCGATGGATCAATATCGTGTGTTGCTAGGTACACAGCGTTAGCGGCCAATTCTTCTCCCAGACCGGGCGCTAAACCTGCACCCGTTGCGGCCCGTATTAAATAAAAACTCAGTTCTGCAAAGGAACGGGGTGCATCTTTATTCATGCTGTAGCAGTCGCGCTGGGGCTTACTGGAAACATCCACGAATCCAAATTAGCAGTGGGAATTTCATGGGGCATTGGTGCTCCCTGATACATAGTAATACGTGTCCAAAGATCCGATTTGGGGTCGAATTTTGAGGCACCAAAAAATGCTAATTTAAAACGCAACAAATCAATGGGCCGCATAGTGGTGTCGAGTAGATTATCCTGCACTTCCGCGTAGTCGAGCTGTTCGAGGCTTTGTGCGCGTCGAATAATATGGCGATGTTCGGGGTGTTGCATACAAAATTCACCAACCGTTTGATCATCCAGCCAATCGGTTAAAGTAACACCCAGCAAATGTATGCTGTAAGCAATACCTAAAGGCATTTCAAGCTCTGCACCCTCTTCTTCGTAGCGTTTACCAAGACGGGGCTCGATTTTGTCTTCAGAGTAATACCAGAAGCGGTCGCTCGCCTTCTGATCACTAAAGTCGAAGGAATTTACCCACTGGTAGTGCGTTTTCAATAGATCTCGTAATACACCAATGGACATCGCCGGATTAAGTAGCATACGTTCTTCATCAAATAAAGTATCGGCAAGATCGTCAATCAGATGGCCATTAAACTCCATCATTATTGATACAACAAGTTCCTGTCCTTCAAGGGAGTATTGTTTTGAATGCTGGAATACGTTTTCCCAAAATGAGGAATCGTTAGTATCTATTTCATTGTCGAGTGAAAGAGCAAAATGGGTCATATCATTACGCAGTGTTAACACGCGTTGCTGTTGAATTTCATCAGCTACATTCCACTCAACTAGGTGTTTACGAATATGATCTAAACGAGATTTGAATTTCTCTATAATAGTTTTATCGTCTAATGCTGCCGAACGTACTCGAGCGAGCGCTGTTTCTCTGGCTTTGCACCAGCGATGAATCAATTTTGGATGTCGGATAAGGAACGGCGCCATGCCCAGCCCCGTTGCATTGCCAATACCCAAATAACGGCATAGGTTAGGATCAAGGGGTACAGCCTGTTCACCACCCTTTACTGATGCGACATGTTCCACTAGGCAGACGGTAAACCAACGAATAAGGTATACCGCAATCATCTCTAATTGAAAAGCGCTCTGGGTTTCATCGCGACTGGCCGTTCTTGCGCGGTCGGCACAGCCAAATTTACCGTTACCGTAAACCGCAGTAGTGCGCATTAAATAACCAACCTCACACAGCATGTCGATATCTGGTTGCTGTCCTTTGGCAAGGCACTCAACCACGTTATTAAATAACCGAACGCTTTTGTTAGCTCGCGCCAGGACCAGTTCACTGGCCAGAAAGCGACCGGATTCTTGCAGTGGAGTATTCCCTGAAAGTCTTTCTATGTCTGCGTCTGTTGGCACCCCATCAAATAAATTAAATGTGGCATCCCATGCTTCTGCAATAACCCTATCGGTGCGTTGTTCAGGGTCCAAAGCATGACTGAATGCAATTAGAGAGTAGGTTCGATCCGGCGTATGAACAGCAAGAACCGTTGTACCGAAACCGTCTTTATCCACATCAAAACGAATACGTTCAAATTGCCAATTTTCTCGACGCATACGACGCAGAAGGGTTGGCATGAAGCTGAGTCGGGTTGCGTGCATAGAACCCATTCGCGATAAGCGCATGACATCAGCAGGGCTGCGTAAAGGTATGGCTGTATTCATCTCTAACTAACCGAGTGTAAAAGAATCTGCATAAAAACGGTACCAGTTTCCACCGGCGATTTTTCCAACTTCTTCTTGGCTAAATCCGTGTTGCCTGAGGGCATCGATAATGCCCGGAAAATCACGATTGTCTCTGAACCATTCGGGTTGTGCCGGAAAGCCTGGCGCACTTGCAGAGCCCTCGCCAAAGTCCTTGTCTTTGGTCCAGGTGCCGTTACGCATCCATTCCACAACAGAATCTGGTTGGTCTTGACAAAGATCACTGCCAAAACCGATATGGTCTACGCCCATCACATCGGCAGCACGTTTAATCATGTCGCAAAAGTCGTCTAGCGTGCAGTCAGATTTATTGCGTAAATGATGGGGATACATCGAGAAGCCGAGCATACCGCCGTTTTGTGCCAGTGCAGTTAGCACTGCATCCGGTTTGTTGCGTAAAGCATTATGCCAACTCGCTGGATTAGCATGAGTAATGGCTATAGGCCGTTGGGATAGATCAATAGCCTCAAGTGTGGAGCGATGAGCAGAATGACTCATATCAACCACCATGCCAACACGATTCATTTCCTTAATAACTTGTTTACCCATGCGGGTAATGCCGGGGTCGTTAGCCTCGTAGCAACCGGTAGCCAATAGGCTTTGGTTGTTGTAGGAAAGCTGCATAAAACGGGCGCCCAGTTGATGCCATACTTCAACCAGCCCGATATCGTCTTCAATGGGTGAACAATTCTGAAAGCCGTAGAATATGGCGGTACGCCCACTTTCTTTGGCCGCATCTATATCTGCGGCATATTGGCCGTGAAAGATATACTGGTCGAACTCCTGAAAACGTTCGTTCCATTTGGATACATTTTCCACTGTCTCGCGAAAATCTTCGTGATAGCAGATTGTTACATGTACCGCAGATACATTGCCCTCATTCATTTGTTCAAAGGTTTTCTTTGACCAGTTGCTGTACTGCAGACAATCAATTATTGGGCTAGAATTTTTCATGATGGTTCTACTTTCCGGTTTAAGGCACGTGCTAACCTACAGCACGGTATCGTTCAGCTTATGGGTATAGTGTGGCAGGAATAGGCGGTTTAAAACAAGTAAAATCGCTCAATATTTTGCCTTGGTTTAAGATGGGAATTCATCCCTCTAATTTATAAACAGGCAAAGTCGATCCAAGGCAAATAAAATATTGAACTTTAGCCTAGAAGGAACATAAAAAAGCGGACCAAATGGTCCGCTTTTTTCTACGGCCGGTTCAACTAGCCGGCCTATTTGAGACCTACTTAGTTATTAGCGCGTATCCCATCTCGAATGAGTGCCTTGATTAGGGCAATACCCATCAAAATCATTATGAATGAAAATGGTACCGCTCCTATAATCATCGCTGCTTGTATTGCGTTAAGACCGCCTGCTAATAACAGCGCTGCTATTACCGCAGTCAAAATCAGACCCCAGATAATAATGTGCAATTTACCGGCAGAACCCGCATCACCACCTGCGTTTATTGTATTAACTACTAATACGGCGGAGTCAGCCGATGTAACTAGGTAGGTTAACAGCAATACAACAATCAGCACCGACATAATGGTTGCACCACCAGATGCCAGCATAATATTTATTACTTCGTATAACTGCGCCGTTAGGCTTTGCGCGTAAATACTGCCCTCGGCTACACCACTCAATTCTAAATCAATTGCGGTACCGCCGAGTAAGGCAAACCAGATAAAACACATTAGTGATGGAGCAAATATTGCGCCCAGTACAAATTCACGAATTGTGCGGTTTCTGGAGATGCGCGCAAGGAATATACCTACAAATGGTGCAAAAGCGATCCACCATGCCCAGTAGAATATAGACCACCAACCCTGCCATTCACCTGGACTACCCGGACCATCTGCTGGAAATACCGTAAAAGTTAACGCCGGAAGGTTAATAATATAGCTAAATAAACCCTTACCCATAATCTCAAGTGCAAACATAGTAGCGCCAAAAATCAGGAAAAAGGCTAGCAATCCAAATGACAACACCATATTCAGGTTACTGAGCCATTTTATACCTTTGCCAACACCGGATAAGGCAGAAACGGTTGAACACAGCATAACAACGCCGAGTGCGACTAGTAGAGATGCGTTAGAAGGACCGCCTCCCGCATCTATTAGCCATGCTGCCCCGGTAATGTTGTGTATACCAGATGAAAATGAAGCGAGACCTAAGCCAATAGTCTGAGAAATGCCTAATATAGTCGCAACGACAGCGGTAATGTCAACGATATGACCGAGTGAGCCTTCCAAACTGCGACCAAATAATGGTGTCAGCGTAGAACGTATGGTTAACGGCAACCCACGAGAGTAGCTGAAAAAAGCGAGGGAAATACCGACCAATGCATAACATGCCCAAGCGCCTATGCCCCAGTGCAAAAAAGCATAGCGGTAGGTTGACTCAACTGCCGATGCATCCTTGGGTATAACCAGCCCTTCAATAGCAGCGATTGATCCCGACTTTACATTGGCGGCGTATTCGACCCAAAGATCCGCGCCTTCGGCTAGTGCGATATTCGCTCCAGCCAGGGCAGCTTTAACTGCTTCGGCACTCATTCGGATATCCGGGTTATCACCTATGTGCCAAATTGGCTCACCGGTTGCATAACCCAGCATGCCAATACCGATGCCTGCACCAAACATCATGGAAAACCAGGAAAAGTTCGAGAATTCCGGCTTTTCACCTTGTTGCCCAAGAGTGATTTTCCCCCACCTTGGATGAACAGCTAGCAGCAGGCATACAATTACGAAAAACCCAACTGTCCACGTATAGTAATAATTTAAATTGGCGAATGACCAATTTTTAATATCCCCCAGAATTTTACCAGCAGACTCTGGGTCGATAACTGCCCATATTACGATTAATGCGATTAGTATTTTAGATGCTAGCGCTACAATATTATTAAAACCTTTGTAGAAGCCGGAGTCCGCAAGATTAATGTCGAGCTCTGTTAACGGTGGTGATACAGTC
>CAJQKF010000003.1 GCA_905478855.1 uncultured Gammaproteobacteria bacterium | reverse complement strand
CGAACGAAGACATCAAGCATTAAACAAAATGACACCTGATACAATCTATTATCAATCCGCAGCCAAGATGGCTGCTTAACCTCGGAACGCGACTACAGGACTGTCCAATATTTGGGGTCCACTACTTTCCTCCTGCAATGGCACAGGTATCATCTTGCTTATACAATATGCCAAAAAACGGTTACTGTACTCGAAATTGTGATTGCCAATCGAACAATTGTCGTTTCACACATAATACATGTCACCCATAGTTAACGATAATATACGTGACGATAGTTAACTCTAAAATTTACTTCCGATTATTCGTCTGTTAAATTGTGACTATCTGTTGTAGTCAATTTTAGTTTATCGTGGACGGTATTTGAGTGCAGAATCCAATGTCTCTATAGATAATGAAGATTGTTCTATTTACCCAGCCGCACCATCCCGTTCAAGGCGGGCGAATTCTTCGAAACTTCGACCAAATGGAAAATCCACATGTTTTTTGAACGCCGCACGCGTTGCAAGTAAGTCTCTCCAGCGACGTAATGCGGCCAAATTTTGCTCTTCTTCATTAAGCGTAAAGTATCGATTTATAGCCACACCTAAAGGAATATCACCCATAGAGAAGCTATTGCCGGTGATATATTCGTTTCGAGACAAATGATGATCGAGAATAAGCAGTAATCTATCCAGTTTGTTTTTTAGCTCTCGAGTCTTTGCCGGATCTTGTTCCGCTTGTTTGGTTCGTGCAATTGACCAGAACCAAGGATGGAATACGTGATAGAGGGTCGCCTTGTACCATTCCATCCACTGGTCGGCGATAGCAAACTCTTGCTTTGTCTTGGGCATTAACACTTCATTGTCATAGTTCATGCAGAGATACCGAACAATGGCATTGGATTCGTACAACGGGAAACCGTTATCAACAATAGCCGGTATCGTTCCATTTGGGTTAATGGCGCGATATTCCGGATCACTGGTTCCACCGAATGTACCGCCGTAGTTTTTGCGTTCGTAATCGAGTCCTAATTCGTCAATAGTCCACATCACGGGGATAACATTATTTGAGTTTCGTCTACCGAGTACCGTAATTTTTGCCATAGTAGTTTTTGATTCTAGTTTGCTGGTATTTGAGGAGAAAACAGTTTATTGAATTTTACATGTCTCATGCAAGATTGATATACGAGAATCTTAATCGAATATTCTGATACTATCAGGTGAAATCTTTTTGACCTTTATATCTCTTTAACAAGGAAATTTTTATATGGCCCGTGCATCTTTTTCCGATTTGCCACTCGATAGGGATTTTCTTGAGAATTTAGAACGATTAGATTTTTACCACATGACGGATATTCAAAAACAAAGCCTGCCTCTTATTCTGGATGGTAAGGATATATCTGCCCAGGCAAAAACAGGAAGTGGTAAAACAGCCGCTTTTGCGATCGGAGTGCTTCGAAAGCTGAATACGACTGTTTATGATGTGCAGGCGTTAATCGTTTGCCCAACTAGAGAGCTTGCAGACCAGGTTTCTGAGGAGACACGTCGATTGGCGAGGTCTATTCCTAATGTTAAAATATTAACGTTGTGCGGTGGAAAACCGATTGGCACGCAGTTGAATTCGTTACAACGTAGTCCACATATTGTTATTGGTACGCCAGGCCGGCTGCTAAAATTGCTTCAAAAAGGAGCGTTGAAACTGGCTAACCTTAAAACACTAGTGTTAGATGAAGCTGACCGCATGCTTGATATGGGCTTTTATGACAGCATAGTATCGATTATAAAGTATGCGCCAGAGGACAGACAGACATTAATGTTTTCGGCTACTTTCCCCGATCAAATTAAGAAAATTAGTCAATCATTCCAGCGAGAACCTGTTAGCGTTCGTGCTGAGGTGCTTCATAACGATAACGTTATTAAGCAGAAATTTATTTTGGTCAACAAGACCCGCCGCACGGATATGTTAATTGCGTCTCTGCATCAATATAAGCCGAGTTCGTGTCTTGTTTTTTGCAGCACCCGAGAGTTTTGTCAGAAATTGGCAGATTCGCTGCGAGACCACGGATTTAAGTCAGCCGCGCTGCATGGTGATATGGATCAGTTTCAACGGGATCAAGTACTTGTGCAATTTTCCAATAAAAGTCTATCTATTTTAGTGGCAACCGATGTTGCTGCAAGGGGATTAGATGTGGAGAACCTTGAAGCCGTTGTAAATTATAATATTTCTCCAGATCCGGAGGTACACGTGCATCGCATCGGACGCACCGGGCGTGCGGGTAGTTCAGGCTTGGCTATTAGTCTTGTCGCCAGTTATGAAATTGCACGAGTAGAGGCTATCGAGGAATTTACCGGTACAAAGATCAGCATAGAAGAAGATGTCTCGACCCAAAGAGACAGTTCATATGAATTATCGCCAACCATGCAGACTCTTTTTATAAACGGAGGACGAAAGCAAAAAGTTCGTGCCGGTGATATCGTAGGCGCATTGACGGCCAATTCGGAACTGGATAGTAGTAGCATTGGCAAAATCAATATCATGGATCGGTTTTCGTATGTTGCCGTGGAGCGTCCACTTATCGATAAAGCTCTCAGGCTATTGTCTACTGGAAGTATTAAAGGTAAGAAATTCACGGTGCGTAAAGTTAAGTAGAAATTTCTACGTCTGTAGTTCAGGTGTTATCACGGAATGGATGGTTTACATTGGTGAACGTGTCGGTTAACCAATGATTGTTGGATATCACCCAAATTCCATTTTTGGGAGGAATAGTGGCAAGACTTATAATCGGTCATACGACCCATAATTCGGTAAAAATCTGGGTACGGGGAAGCGCGAGATGGCCAGTCGCTTTTTTAGATGTTAGGGATTCAGCAGGGCGAAGAAAAGGGCAAACTCAATCATTATTCCTATTGGAGGATAGTTTCTATACGGGGATTATTTATTGGTCAAACTTAAGTCCTAATCGACCTTATACTGTACATTTATCATTTGCAAAGACCGAAGATGATTCTTTTGAAGATAGAGTTCGCGATGCTTATACAACCGGGCGTTTTACCACCTTTCCGATCCCAGATGCTAAATCAGAATTTAGCTTTTTATTAGGTAGTTGCAATCTCCATGTGTTTGGAGCCTTAAAAAACCCCGATAGTGTATGGATGCGCGTATCGGAAGTTTCAAATAAACATACGGCCAAATTTATGATTCACTGCGGTGATCAAATATACGCTGATATCCCGTTTGCTCCGGACGCAGATCCCGATTTTTATCGAAATAAGTATCTAGATGCGTGGGAGGATTGTTATCCTGCTCGTCGATTTCTTTCTGCGCGAACACAATATATGATTCTCGATGACCATGAAATTAGTGATAATTTTGATAACGGGTCGTTAAATACACGATATTCTCATGCGTTAAAGCGTGTTGCGATTCAAGCCTATAATGAATTTCAGCATTCCCATAATCCGGATACCGCAAATGACCCTGTAAATGGTCGACAATATTTTTATAGTTTTAATTATGGCAAGACACCTTTCTTTGTCCTCGACACAAGGACCGAGAGAAATGCTTCTAAGGGACAGATGATTAGTCGAATGCAACTTAACTGTCTTAAAAACTGGCTTGGAGAACACGCATCTAATACAAAATTTGTCGTCACTAGCGTACCGTTTGTCACTCAACGGAAAACCGAGTTAAATGATAAATGGTGCTCTACTGAGTTTAATCAACAGCGATATGAGATTTTGGACTATCTTTTGGGAAATAATATTGGCAAAACTATATTTCTAACAGGAGATATGCATGCAAGTTATCATGCAACGATGACAGTAAAAAGAGCAGGTAAAACTCTTACTATTCATGAGTTGATGTCTAGTCCGCTAAATCAATTTACGCCGACTAAACGAATAGAAGACGATTTTATCTCGCCACACGATACAACTCTGCACGACTTAGAATTAAGAAGCCGCATAACACTAAGTTCATTTTACGGCAATCATTCGAACGTAATGTGTATAACAGTAAAAAATTCTAGAGTAGGGTATAAGATTTATCGAACGACACAAAAGCTTTCAGCCTCGGTTTCAAAGTCTTTCCAACCCTAAGAAGCAACAAGATAGTTTTCTAACTATTAGGCTGAAAGAGTACGCCGAGTATTTTGACGTAAGGTGTTTATATATATTTTGAGATGTCAGTTGGTTCGCGGTGGTTTTGATGTGGTTTCCCGAATAGCCAATTCGGCTTCCAATTTTATTTTTGATTGGATGGGTTTTTTATTGATAGTCGAAATGAGAAACTCAGCTGCCAAGACTCCCATTTGAATGCTGGGTATGACTACGGTTGTGAGAGCGGGTGTAACCTGAGCGGCGATTTCTAATCCGTCGTATCCCACTATTGATATGTCTGATGGTACCTTCAGTCCTTGAGCCTGGCACTCAAATAAAGCGCCCAGTGCGAGAACGTCATTGCCACAAATAATTGCTGTGGGTTGTTTGTCTAATTTTAATAGTTGCTTCGCGGCATCGCGCCCGGAGGAAACTTGATAATCCCGTTGAAGTATCGAATCATTCTCTGCTGCAAGTCCGGCATCATTGAGTGTATCCATTACAGCGTTCAAGCGGGCACTAGCCCGATCATTTTCAGTTACCACGCCGGCTATCATAGCAATTTGTCGATGACCGAGATCGAGTAAATATTGTGTTATCTGTTTCGCTGCTAAATAGTTGTCAAAACCAATATTTGGATGTTCGCTATCTTCGTTGTAGCACCATATGTTGACGTAGGGCACCTGTTTTGATTTGAGCATGCTGAACACTGCCGGATCGTGTTCTTCACCGACGAGAATTAGCCCATCAATATTTTGCTCTAACAAAGCCTGACATTCTTTTTTTTCGCGGTCCAAACTATAGTCGGAACTTGCGAGTAATAGAGTGTAGCCAAACTCTGAAGCACGCTTTTGCAAAGATTGAATTGATGAAGAAAATATAGCGTTATCGATAGTCGGCACAATTGCGCCAATAATGCGACTTCGACGGCTGGCAAGGGCACGTGCTGCCCCGTGTGCAACATAACCAAGATCGTTGATGGATGCCTCTACTCGATCTCGCAACGTTCTGCGCACAAGATCAGGCTGGTTAAGCACTCTGGATACCGTTGCTGTTGATACGCCTGCGTGGTGGGCAACATCTTCCAAACGTGCAGATGAATTTTGTCGGGTAATTTTCAGAATCTCTCGAAGTTGCTTCACCATAGTGCACTGATGAGTCGTGTTAGCGCATTGGCGGTTGACACGTTACGCGTAAACTGTTTGAATAATAGCGCGTTTTGTAAGCGCTTACAACATAACTGAAATTTCTGTTATGATTAGTTTTGAATGCTTTAATGTAAACGATCGATTATCCATAAATTCGAAGGAGGATTGCTTAATGAAAACATCATCGCTCCATTTTGGAGTGATGTAATGTGTCATCCCCATCCAGACCGCTAAGAACTTTCTTTCTGTCAATATGGTATCCAAATTGGGAATTCTTAAACTGAGAAGGGGTGGATATGTATGTTAACAGTACTGAGTATCGATATTGATGCTCGGGTCGGACCACCGGCCCAACACGCTCCGAGGTGTTGCCTTCTGCCTCGCGGACGCATAACATAATGAAGGCTTTCTTAATCAAGAGAAGTAAATATGATCAAACTAAAATATGTAGCTGCTTGCGCAGCAGCCTTGACATTGATTGCGTCGCCTGCCATTGCGGCTGACAAGGTCTTGCGTATCCAGTCGGTGCTATCCACCTCAGCTGATGAGGTGGTTATGCTGAGGGAGTTCGGTAAAGATGTCGCAGCGCTAACTGATGGCTCGCTTACCATCGAAGTTTTGCCAGCAGGTGCTGTTGTAGGACCTCGAGATATCATTGATGCCGTTGACTCAGGTCTGGTTGAAGGGGGCTTCGCATGGACACATTATTGGGCTGGCAAGCACGTTGCAGCCAACTTGTTCGGTGCGCCTGTTGCGGGTGCCGGTGTAGGACTCGATAACCTCGCGTTCCTGAGTTGGTTCCAGTTCGGCGGTGGTAAAGAGCTATATGACCGACTCTGGGTAGAAATGGGCGTTAACGTTAAAGGATTCATGCTACAGCCAGTAGGTCCTGAAGCACTCGGTTGGTTCCCTAAGCCGATTAAATCAATGGATGACTTCCGTAAATTGCGCTTCCGTGCACCTCCGGGCATGGTTGGTGCGGCATACGCTGAAATCGGTGTTCCAGCGGTTGCTATGGGTGGCGGCGATATCTTACCAGCGCTAGAGAAAGGCACTATCGATGCAGCAGAGTGGTGCTGCCCTAAGCCAGACTCAGTGTTTGGTTTCCAGAAAGTGTTAAAGCACTACTATCTTCAGGGTCTACATCAGGTTGTCGTGAACGCAGACATGTATGTGAATGGCGATTTCTACAAGTCTCTGAGTCCTATTGAGCAGAAAGCACTAGAAGTTGCGGCAAACGCATCTCTGTCAAAATCTATGTCCTACCGAATCTTTGAGAACGGTAAGGCGCTGAAGGATCTGACGGAAAATCACGGTGTTATTCTTGAAGATACGCCTGCGGATTACTTTACTGAGTACATGGCGGCCGCTAAAAAGTCGTTACAAGCCGCTGCGGATGAAAACGATTTCTTTGCAGAAGTGTGGCAGTCGCAAAAAGATTTCGCCGACACAGTGGTACCATTCTGGTCAGGTGCACAAACTTCAAACGCAAGTTTGGGTCGCGCACATGCAGCTACGCTGAAGTAATAAAAACGTGAAGTAAAAAAACGTGAAGTAAAAAAACGTGAAGTAAAAAAACGTGAAGTAAAAAAACGTGAAGTAAAAAAACGTCGTTGCGAGGCCCGTCAAGGCCTCGCTTCGAAGTTTTCGTAAGGGGGTTTAACCCCATTTCAAATAATAACAGCCCAAAATGGGCATAAATATATAGGGCGAGAAGGGGCATGGCTGTAGATGAAGTAAATCCAGAAGACCTCGAAATTGCGGACGAACTGATCGCTGAACGTCGCGCCGAGGCCCCAGGTGAAACGCCAGAGGATATGACATCCTGGCAACGCCCTATAACAGCAGCGATTGACATCATTAATTTCCGTGCAGGCCAGTTTATTGCTCTGCTCATGGTGCCGCTCATTATTGCAGTGGTGATCGAAGTCCTCTCACGAAACTCCTTTTCGGTCTTGCAAAATGCCGGATTCGAAGACCTCGCCCGAACCCTCGGACTTGGCCCGACGCTTTGGGTATATGATACCAGTCGTATGATAGCCGGGGTACTCTTTATGGGGGCTGCGGGCTATGGTTTGATGCGCAACGTTCATATCCGTGCTGATTTCCTTTACCGAAATTGGTCAGCAAAGACACAGGCGACAGTAGATGCAACACTGTACCTGCTGTTTTTTATGCCTTCGATGATCTTCTTTACCGTTATCGCCTCAGACTTCTGGTGGCTTGCCTTTTCAAGAGGTGAAACCATGCAGGTCGACAGTGCATGGGGACCCATTTTATGGCCTGCGCGCTTAGCTATGCCACTCGGTGCTTTCTTCTTGATGCTGCAAGGCATCCCTGAGATCTTCCGCGCATTTCACAAGATGGGCAAAGAGCGAGAACGTTGGTTTGTTCGCGCCTTACCTGCCTATATTATAGCATTGACCTGGCTCGTTGCAGCGGTGTTCTATCCGGGTATTGTCCCCGGTGGCGAAGCGTTTTTTGATTTCATGTCCGCCCGCCCGAACATAGACAAAGCTACAATCGGATTGATCATGCTAGGAGCCATGCTCTTTGTGATTTTTATAGGTTTTCCAATTGCGTTCACGTTGATCTTTCTCGCCTTTATCTTCGGTATTTGGGGCGCCAACTTTAAGCTAACCACGCTGTTGATGACGCTGAACACAAACTCTACCATGTTGAACGACCAGCTCATGGCGGTGCCTCTTTTTGTACTGATGGGAATCGTGATGGAAGCGGCTGGTTTGATGGATCGTTTGTTTTCAGCGATCCAGATGATGATGTCGCGTGTTCGCGGTGCGTTATTTATCGCTGTGCTAATCGTATCTACGATTTTTGCAGCCGCCACTGGCATTGTGGGTGCTTCTGTAACTCTGCTTGGGATCATGGCGGGTGCGACCATGAGTAGAGCAGGTTATGACGTCAAGCTTGCTGCGGGAACCATCACCGCAGGCGGCACATTGGGCATTCTGATACCGCCCTCAATTATGCTGATCGTCATGGGACCTGTTCTGGAAGTTTCAACCCTGGACCTTTTTCGTGGAGCCTTTATTCCCGGCGCCATGCTGGCTATCCTCTATCTGCTCTACACGCTTGGACGCTGCTGGCTGAATCCAGACCTCGGGCCAATTTTGTCTGAAGAGGACCAACCGCAAACGTCGGCTTTTTATGGCGCTGAGGTAGCGCTGATTTGTCTGGGTGTTTTGACCGTTTGCCGAGTTTTTGGACTTTCCATGGGCGGTACTTTTAGCGATGTAATTCCATTTGGCGGCTTGATCGTTTTGGCAATTACCTGTGCCATCGCCTATGCAGCATACTGTCGATTGAATGTACTCAGGATCGTGCTTCCGATCGCGATAATCTTTCACGTCTATATGATTTTTGCGAATATAGGCGAGGACGGTAGTCTGCCAATCTGGTCGATAACCTTTGCTGCATTTACTCTGCTGCTGGCATATTTAGGCCGGCCGATCTATCACTCCGCGTCAGACAATGGGTTTCATTTTTCGGATCTCTGGGATGAGTTCTTTGCTGGGCTCATGCCTCCCACGATCCTGATTTCTTTTGCCTTGGGGTCAATACTCCTTGGCTTGGCAACACCTGCGGAAGCCGCAGCGATGGGCGCCTTTGGAGCCATCTTGTTATCTATCGGTTACGGCAAGTTCACTTTTCCTAGTTTCTATGACAGTCTAGTCAAAGCCCTAGAGATCACTGTTTTGATCATGTTCCTAGTTGCCGCATCGAACTTCTTTGGAGCGGAATTTAGTTACTTGGGCACGCCAAAGATGATGACTGAGCTTCTGCTTGGCCTCGATATGTCGCCTTACTTTATCCTTTTATTGGTTATGGCTCTAATATTCCTGCTAGGATGGCCGCTAGAGTGGGTCCCCATCGTGTTAATCGTTGTGCCAATTTTGCTGCCAACAGTCGAGGCGTTGGACATCCACGGGCTAGATCGCTACGACCTAATGGTCTGGTTTGGCATTCTGGTTGCGGTAAACCTGCAGACCGCATGGCTATCCCCACCTGTTGCCTTGTCAGCCTACTTTCTGAAAGGGGTTGTGCCGGATTGGGATCTCAAACACATCTACCTGGGCATGATGCAATTCATGGTGATTCAACTTATCGGCCTGATCTTGCTATTTATCTTCCCGCAACTGGTGCTTTGGCTGCCCAGAGTAATGTCTGGTGGGTAAATTATGGTCGTGCTTATGCCATATTGACAGTCGCTGCACTATAGCTACTATGATGGTTTGCAATAACGTGTGGCTGGATAACACCGATCTATCGGCCTCCGTTTAAGGAGGTCGACGATCGATTGTACAAACTTATGAGCAAAGGATATTTTGTTTTTCATCATTGCGCTTGCCGCTCGCTCAGGTGTGAATAGCGTAATAACTTGAAAAAGTATCCCAACATCTTCATGTTCGCGCTTATATCATTCATGAAGGGGACGCACATTCTAGCCTCGATAACGGCGTGAGTATAAATCTTGTAATTTCATAACCTCATTTCTTGGCGTCCGGCGGTGAGAGGGTTGCTCAGGTCGTTTGTCTGACAAATCTTCCCAGTTGGATCATTGTATTGGTGAGTATACCGGCGAAAACTGCGATCACACACGCCGGTTAGGGGTTCTGCTTCTGTTTGTGATAATCACCTGGCTTGATAACCTTCGTATGCTTTTTCAAATTTCGTCTGTTTTACCTTATTTAGAAACGCTGTCTGGTTCGTCCCACTATCCGAGAATAATGAGAAAAAATCCGAACAGCGTATTTGCTGATTAAGCGGACAGATAATTTACTCGGAACAGTTAGTGCATTGGCGGTTGACACGTTACATCGAAACTGTTTGAATATGGCGCATTATGTAAGCGCTTACAATGCATTAGAAATTTCTGTAATTATTTGGTTCGGATGCTTTTTTGCAATTCGAACGATTATCTAATAAATCCGATGGATCTATTTTGTTTTTAACTGTTTTTTAGAGGACTAAACATTGGCTATTACTTTCCTTAAACGAGCAAGCAAAACGCCTGCTACAGGAGAAGACGATACTCGCGCAATTGTAAACACTATGCTTTCTGAAATTGAGCAGGGTGGGGAAGAGCGAGCGAAAAAATACGCACTTGAGCTGGATAATTTTTCCGCTCAAACAGTATTAACTGCGGAAGATATTCAGAAGGCTTCTGACTCGTTATCTCAGGCAATAAAAGACGATATCCAGTTTTCTTACGACAGAGTGCGCGGTTTCGCTGAAGCGCAGCTTGCCAGTATGAAATCTTTTGATGTTGAGCTTTCACCTGGTCTATTCGCTGGCCAACGACTGATACCGGTAAACTCGGCGGGTTGTTATGTGCCTGGAGGACGATATGCTCATATCGCTTCTGCGGTTATGAGTGTGACTACTGCGAAGGTAGCCGGCGTTAAGAATGTCGTCGTATGTTCCCCACCAAACCGAAATTATAACGGCGCGCATCCTGCGATTATTTATACAGCTAATCTCTGCGGTGCTGATCATATTTTGAATATGGGTGGCGTGCAGGGTGTTGCAGCATTGGCGTTTGGCTTATTCACGGGTAATCCAGCGGACGTAATCGTTGGGCCAGGTAATCGCTTTGTTGCAGAAGCCAAGCGAATTCTGTTTGGTCGTGTAGGTATCGATTTATTTGCTGGACCAACAGAAGTTGCGGTCATTGCAGATCACACTGCGGATCCTGAAATTGTCGCTTCTGATCTTATTGGCCAGGCTGAACATGGTCCGGATTCTCCAGCATGGCTTATCAGTACTTCACGAGAAGTTGCCGAAGCTGCTATCGCTAGAGCGCCTTATTATATTTCTCGCTTGCCAGAGCCAAATCGAACAGCGGCTGAAAGCGCTTGGCGTGATTACGGCGAAGTTGTTCTAGTGGATACTGTTGAAGAAGCAGTAACGGCAAGTGATGGATACGCTCCGGAGCATTTGGAAGTGCATGCTGAAAATTTGGATTGGTGGTTAGACAATCTTAGCAACTACGGGTCATTATTTCTTGGTGAGGAAACGACTGTTTCCTACGGTGATAAATGTTCTGGTACTAATCACATTTTACCGACTAAAGGCGCAGCCCGTTATACGGGAGGCTTGAGTGTAGGCAAGTTTATTAAGACCGTAACATGGCAGCGTATGACTAAAGAGGCTAACAAAAGTGTTGGCGGTGCCTCATCACGTATATCTCGTTTAGAAGGTATGGAAGGACACGCACTTTCTGGTGATGATCGTCTGCATAAGTATTTTCCGGATGAGGAATTCACCTTAGAACATAAGTAGACTTTTTTGTATGACTACTTTATTTGATCTAAATGGGAAAATAGCGCTGATTACCGGAGCAAGTACCGGTATTGGTCAAGCTATAGCGGAGGCACTAGCGACAGCTGGTGCTTCTGTTGCGGTTGCAGCACGCCGAACTGAAAAATTACAAGAAACTGTTGAACGTATTCGCCAGACTAATGGCGTTGCAAGCGCCTACACTGCGAATTTGGAAGACAGGGAAAGTCTACCGAATTTGATTGGGGAAATAGAACGATCACTCGGTATACCCAATATTATTGTTAATTGTGCAGGTGTTAATCTGCGGCAGCCGGTCGACGACATCTCGATAGAGAGTTGGGATCAAACTCTAAACATTAATTTGGCTGTGCCCTTTTTTCTATCTCGGCTGTTGATTGGCGATATGAAGAAACAAGGTTGGGGCAAAATTATAAATATTGCGTCCCTTCAGTCACGTCGGGCTTTTCCAGATAGTATGCCTTACGGCGCTTCAAAAGGTGGTGTAGAGCAGCTAACCCGTGCGATGTCAGAGGCATGGTCCAAGTATGGAATTAATTGCAATGCAATCGCACCAGGTTTTTTTCCTACAGAACTCACTGCGCCAGTTTTCGATAATCCGGATCGAAAGCAATGGGCGGCCAACCAAACAACAATGGGGCGTAACGGAAAGCTGGAGGATCTGCATGGAACAGCAGTATTTTTAGCGTCCAATGCATCGAATTATATTACCGGCCAAACTCTATTTGTTGACGGCGGATTTACCGCCCGATAGGACTTAAAATAATGAAAGCACTAGTTTATACAGCCCCTCACGAAATGACCATTATGCAACAACCCGATCCGGTCGCGGGCGAGAATGAGGTTGTTGTTAAGATTGATGCGGTTGGTATTTGTGGATCCGACATGCATGCCTATCAAGGACATGATGCGCGTCGACTACCGCCATTAGTTTTAGGTCATGAGATTTGTGGAACAGTAACATCAGACAAGCATAAAGGGCGACGGGTTATTCTTAACCCGTTAATCAGTTGTAATCGTTGTTATTACTGTGAAACTGGGCGCCCCAATATTTGTTCTGATCGCACTATGATTGGAATGACTAGACCGGGTGGCTATGCCGATGCAGTTTCGATCCCGGAACAATGTTTAGTCTTTGTTGCTGATGATATGGATCCTGTTGCGGCGGCCTTAACTGAGCCTGCGGCAACTGGGTTACATGGTTTAGTGTTGGCTACCCGTGTAATGGCAAGGCCCATAGCCGAAGCCCGAACACTAGTAATAGGCGCCGGTAGTGTCGGTTTACTAACAGCCTTATTACTAAAGCATCAAGGTTGTGAGCACATACATATTGCCGAGACTAATGAGCTACGGCAGGGTCCAGCTCGGGCTGCAGGTTTTAGTCAGGTATTTAATCCAATTGAAACTCTCGTGGACGAAAGTAGCTTTGATCTAGTTATTGACTGTGTCGGCAGTCAGAAAACCCGCGAAATGTCGATGTTTGCAGCAGCACCCGGAAGTGTTTTCTTGCATATTGGTTTGATGGATAATAATGGTGGTCTTGACGCTCGTAAAATGACGTTAGCCGAGATTATTATGATTGGTGCCTATACGTACACCCAAGCAGACCTCGGTGTAGCGGCGCAAAAGCTTTATTCCGGTGCGTATGGATCTCTGGACTGGGTTGAGACACGGCATCTTGATGAAGGGCCTGAAACTTTCAGTGCTTTGCTCCGTGGTGAGATTGCAGCGCCGAAAGTTGTATTAACACCCTAGAAAATACAATTCGATAATTGACAGAAAAATTCTCACGAGTTTGTCGAAAGCTACTATAATAAAAACACTGTACTGAAGTAGCTTCGATATTCTTTTATTAAAGAGAAATTTTCCTTGGGGTTAGAGTATCGCAATTGACCTAGATTGCTGGATCAATTTTAAACGGCTGTTTTCCAATCTCTAATGCCTGTTTCCCCGCTACAACAGATTGAAATTCGACATTGCACCAATGCTTAATTCTTTGTGGAATTAGTCATTGGTTTGATGCCGTTTGACTATTAACTCGTTTGTTTGATTTCTATTCAGGAGTTCATCTATGAAAATTCATGAGTATCAGGGTAAAGATATTCTTAGAGAGTATGGGGTTGCCGTACCAGAAGGCATAGCCTGCTTTTCTATTGGCGATGCTACTAAAGCAGCAGAATCACTTGGCGGCGCGAAGTGGGTAGTAAAGGCTCAAATTCACGCAGGCGGTCGAGGTAAGGGCGGTGGTGTTAAGGTTGCAGACACACTGGATGAAGTTAAGCAATTTGCTGGTGAAATTCTGGGAATGAATCTTGTCACCCATCAGACCGGAGCAGAAGGTCAGATAGTTAAGCGATTGTTAGTTGAAGAAGGTGCATCGATAAAGGAAGAACTGTATGTTGGATTAGTCGTAGACCGAGCCAGCCAGCAAGTCGTCTTTATGGCTAGTTCAGAGGGTGGCACGGAAATCGAAACGGTAGCCGAGGAAACCCCCGAAAAAATACATAAAGCGTTCATTGATCCGAAAGTGGGCTTAACGATTGCACAAGCTTCAACACTATCTTCTGCAATCGGTATTCCGAGTAATCTAACAGATCAGGCCGTTAGTCTGTTTCAGTCTCTTTATCAGGTGTTTTGGGATAAGGATGCTTCGTTGGCTGAAATTAACCCGTTGATCATCACGAATGACGAGCGGGTTATGGCATTGGATGCAAAGTTTAACTTTGACGACAATGCGCTTTACCGTCATAAGGAGTTGGTAGAGTTACGCGATCTTGATGAAGAAGATCCAGCAGAAGTAGAGGCTGATAAATACGGTCTGAATTATATTTCGCTCGACGGCACTATTGGTTGTTTAGTCAACGGTGCAGGGCTGGCGATGGCGACTATGGATATCATCAAGCTGTATGGCGCTTCACCGGCAAATTTTCTCGACGTTGGCGGCGGTGCGACATCGGAGCAAGTTACAGAGGCATTTAAACTTATGCTGCGTAATCAGAATCTGAAAGCTATTCTGGTTAATATTTTTGGCGGTATCATGCGTTGTGATGTTATTGCCGAAGGTTTAGTTAACGCTGCACGAGAGGTTAGTCTATCGGTACCACTAGTCGTGCGACTTGAAGGCACGAATGTGGAGAAAGGTCGTGAAATCCTGACACAATCGGGTATCGCTATCACCAATGCGACAACAATGGCTGATGCGGCCGAAAAAGTTGCAGCAGCTGCTGGAGTATAATCATATGTCTATATTGATAAATAAAGATTCTAAAGTAGTTACCCAGGGCATTACTGGGAAAACCGGGCAATTTCATACTCATCACAGCAAGTCTTATGCTAACGGCGAAAACTGCTATGTCGCCGGTGTAACTCCAAAAAAGGGTGGACAGGTTGTTGAAGGTATACCCGTTTTTGATACGGTTAAGGAAGCAAAGCAGGAAACCCATTGCGATGTATCCGTAATCTACGTGCCACCACCTTTTGCCGCTGCGGCTATTGATGAGGCTGTGGATGCCGAGATCGGTGTGATCATATGTATTACAGAAGGGATACCGGTTAAGGATATGATTCGAACCCGTGATCGTATGAAGGAGTCAAATTCCATCTTGATTGGTCCTAATTGCCCGGGCTTAATTACACCAGAAGAACTTAAAATTGGCATCATGCCCGGTTACATTCATCAAAAAGGACGAATTGGAGTGGTATCCCGCTCGGGTACGTTAACCTACGAAGTGGTTGATCAACTCACTAAGCTAGGACTCGGTCAATCGACCTGTGTTGGTATTGGGGGGGATCCTGTAAATGGGCTAAAACATCTTGATGTAATGAAAATGTTTAATGACGATCCAGATACTGATGCAGTTGTAATGTGTGGTGAGATTGGCGGTACGGATGAGGAAGAATGTGCCGAGTGGATTGCTGCGAATATGAATAAACCGGTCGTTGGTTTCATTGCCGGTGTTACTGCTCCTGAAGGAAAGCGTATGGGACACGCAGGCGCTATTATAGCTGGCGGAAAAGGCACAGCGGATGAAAAAATTAAAGCTCTGGAAGCTGCCGGAGTGCGTGTTACACGCAATCCATCGCATATGGGCGCATTTATGAAAGAAGCTCTTTCATAGTACTTAATAAAAAGGATAATAAAAAAAGGCGATCAACCTGATCGCCTTTTTTATTGCTGCTTTATTGCCGCTAAACGCGCATCAAACTAGGTTGTTGTCTCAATTTTTGCCGCACAGAACTTGAACTCCGGAATTTTTCCATAAGGATCAAGCGCTGCATTTGTTAGTCTATTCGCAGATGCTTCATGATAACAAAATGGGATAAATATAAGCCCTTGGGGTACAGCCTCGTCTTGTCGAGCAGTTAACTCTATGGATCCTCGTCGAGTTTCAACTTTTATCAAATCACCGGGTTGTATCCCAAGAGTATTTATATCAGCGGGTGACAAACTTGCAATCGCAGATGGTTCAATCGCATCCAAAATCTCTGTTCTTCGGGTCATGGCGCCTGTATGCCAATGCTCTAACTGACGACCTGTAGTAAGAACCATTGGATAATCGGCATCGGGTTCCTCGTTAGGGGAAACAAGACTCGCTGGAACTAATTTTCCACGTCCGCTTGCGGTTGGAAAACCGTCTCCGAATACAATAGCTTCACCAGGTTGGTCTGGTGCCTTACAAGGGTAGGTAACCGCACTTTCCTGTTGCAGTCGATCCCAGGTGATATTTGAAAACGATGGCATAACTGTAGCCATTTCGTTGAAGACATCAGACGGATGCTCATAAGTCCAGTTTAGGCCAAGACGAACGGCCAGTTCTTTGATTAGCCACCAATCTTGTCTAACGTCCCCTGGTGTTTCTAGTGCCTTACGGCCCATCTGCACCTGACGATTGGTATTGGTTACGGTACCGTCTTTTTCGGGCCATGCAGATGCAGGAAAAACCACATCGGCATGAAATGCAGTTTCGGTAAGGAAGATATCTTGCACCACTAAGTGTTTAAGCTTGGCGAGCGCTTCTCGGGCATGATTGGCATCGGGATCAGACATTGCAGGGTTTTCGCCCATAACATACATACCGCGTATCTTATCGTCATGTATGGCATGCATAATTTCAACGACAGTGAGCCCTTTTTTCGAGTCAATCGACGAGCCCCAGATATCCTCAAAACGTTCACGTACCTCGGCGCCTTCAACCAGTTGATAATCTGGCAGCATCATTGGTATTAACCCGGCATCGGATGCGCCTTGAACATTGTTTTGACCACGTAACGGGTGTAAACCAGAGCCTGGTCGACCGACTTGCCCTGTTATTAGCGCTAACGCAATTAAACAACGAGCATTATCAGTGCCGTGTATATGCTGCGATACGCCCATGCCCCAGAAAATCATGGATCCATTCGAGGTTGCAAACAAGCGTGCAACTTCGCGCAGTGTATCGGCTTCAATACCGCATACGGGTTCCATCGCTTCTGGTGTGAACTCAGCAACATGGCTTTTCAGTTGTTCAAAGCCTTCGGTAAACTTACTGACATATTCCTCGTTGTACAGATTCTCTGTAACAATGACATTCAGTATAGCGTTCAACATAGCGACATCCTTGCCGGGTTTGAATTGCAACATATGCGATGCATAGCGTTTAAGTGCAGTGCCGCGCGGATCCATCACGATTAGCTTAGCTCGCTTTGATGCCTGCTTGAAATACGTCGCGGCAACAGGGTGATTCTCGATTGGGTTTGCACCAATAACAATAATTACTTCAGCTTCCTGTACTGCTGTGAAGGGCGCTGTAACGGCACCAGACCCGATTCCTTCAAGCAGCGCTGCGACTGAGGATGCGTGACATAACCTTGTGCAGTGATCGACGTTATTGGTTCCAAAGCCGGTTCGTACCAGCTTCTGAAACAAATAGGCTTCTTCATTTGATCCTTTAGCAGAACCAAAACCGGCGAGTGCATCTCCACCATGGGTATCGCGAATGGTCTGTAAGCCTGATGCTGCCTTGGTTAGTGCTTCTTCCCAAGTCGCTTCACGAAAATGAGTATAGGGATCTGACGGGTCAATTTCTATTTGACCGCTTTTTGGTGCATCGTCCCGACGAATAAGTGGTTTGGTCAAGCGATGAGGGTGCTTTACGTAATCGAAACCAAAGCGTCCTTTAACACAAAGGCGTTGTTCATTTGCAGGGCCATCACGTCCTTGCACGGAGATAATTTTATTATCGTTAATTTCGTAGGTTAATTGACACCCTACACCACAATACGGACAAACACTATCGACCTTAGTCAGCTCGAGTTGTTTATCTACACCATTTTCGTCAACCCGTGAGCGTTCCATTAATGCGCCAGTTGGGCAGGCTTGCACACATTCGCCGCAAGCGACACAGGTGCTCAAACCCATTGGATCATCTAAATCGAATACAATTTTAGACTCGGATCCACGCCCCGCCATTCCGATTACATCATTAACCTGTACTTCGCGGCACGCACGCACACATAGGTTGCATTGAATACAAGCATCCAACGCTACATACATTGCCGGGTGACTGGTGTCGGCAAGGGGAGCTGTTTCGCGTGCCGGAAATCGACTTTCGCTAACGTTCATTTGATCTGCCCAGTTCCAGAGTTTGGAATTAACCTCATGGGCAATTTTACGATCGGGTTGGTCTGCAAGCAGTAATTCAATAACACCTTTTCGTGCGTTTTTTGCACGGCTGTTATTGACGTGAACTTTCATGCCATCCGTTGGCTTACGCAGGCATGATGGTGCAAGCACACGTTCGCCTTCTATTTCTACCATGCATGCTCGACAGTTTCCGTCTACACGATATCCCGGTTCGGGGGTGTAACATAGGTGGGGAATATCGACATCATATCGCGCAGCTACTTGCCAAATTGTTTCATCTTCGGCGGCTTCAACTAGGCGACCGTCTAGCTCAAATTGAATCGGATTGCTCATTTCAAATCCTCCGGAAAGAATTTAATCACTGTTTTAATCGGGTTTCCCGCGGCCTGACCGAGTCCGCAAATTGAGGCATCAGTCATTGTTGTGCAGAGTTCGCCAAGTAATGATGTGTCCCATTGATTGGCGTCCATCAGATTAACTGATTTCTCGGTTCCCACACGGCAAGGTGTGCATTGGCCACAGGATTCATCTCTGAAAAATCTTAAAAGGTTTCGTGCTACATCCTTCATGTCGTCATGATTTGAAAATATAACGACCGCAGCAGAGCCAATAAAACAACCGTGTTCTTCAAGTGTGCCAAAATCTAAGGGCAAATTATCCATGGATGCGGGCAAAACACCACCGGATGCGCCACCCGGTAAGTATCCTTTTAAGCTATGGCCATCTTGCATACCGCCGCAGTACTCTTCAATTAGGCCTCGAACAGTAATGCCCGCAGGTGCAAGTTTTACACCCGGGTTTTTAACTCGGCCAGATACCGAGTAGCTTCTCCAGCCATTTCGGTCATTGGTTCCGGCACTGGCAAAGGCTTCTGCTCCATTTGTCAGTATTTCAGGAATCCAATACAGTGTTTCTACATTGTGTTCCAGAGTAGGGCGGCCAAATAATCCGACTTCGGCAACATACGGAGGTCGGTTACGAGGTAACCCGCGTTTGCCTTCGATGGATTCGATCATCGCAGATTCTTCACCGCAAATGTAGGCGCCGGCACCCCGTCTGATTTCCAGTACGCAATGTTTAGATAAGCCTGCGGCTTTAACCCTTTCTATTTCTGTTGTAAGAATCTGTATGACTGCCGGATATTCGTCACGTACATAAATATAGCTATGTTCGATTCCTACAGCCCATGCAGCAATCAGCATCCCCTCAATAAAGCGATGGGGCTCGGATTCAAGATAATGCCTGTCTTTGAATGTGCCAGGCTCGCCCTCATCGCAGTTTACTGCCATAAGTCGGGGTCCCTCGAAACCACCCACTATTTTCCACTTTCTACCGGTTGGAAAACCCGCTCCACCCAGACCACGTAATCCGGAAGCATCCAGACTACTGGTGACATCATCGATACTTAATTTACCGCGTAGGCAATCCTGTAGTCGACTGTACCCACCGCTAGCTTGATAGGTATCCAAGTTTGAGTACTCTGGTATGACTGCGTGCGTATCGTTTCGATCGATAGCGGCAATGATTTCGTCAGCTGTTGTATTGTCGAGATGACGATGGCCAACTTCTGCAACCGGTGCGTGACTACAACGTCCCATGCAGGGTGCAGCTAATACCCGAACGTTGTTATCAGTTTTATCGGCGAGTTCTTTTAATAATTCTCTAGCACCGGCCAATTCGCAACTAATACTGTCACATACTCTTACGGTAAACGCAGGTGGTGGTGTCTCATTTTCTTTTACGATATCGAAATGGGCGTAAAAAGACGCAACTTCATAAACTTCTGTTTGCGAAAGTCGCATTTCCCGAGCAAGTGCAGCAAGATGACGTGCGGATAGATGGCCATATTCATCCTGAATTAGATGAAGGTGCTCTATTAATAAATCCCGTTGTCTAGACTTATCTCTAAGTAGCGATTGAACTTCTGTCAATGCGACTGGGTCAACCTGACGACCTTTGGGAGTTGAACGGGTTTTCCGTCTTTTACCTACAGTTTTCTCGGTGGTGTTTGTCACTGAATTCACAATTTTTCCCCAGTTTCAAATATCAAAACTATCTTCTAAGTGTTTGGACGGTAGGGTTCTACCGTAGTACTCATACAATACTTGCTTTATTCTAGTTCCAGTTTTTAGTATGAACTGTGCAGGATATCAAGTTCCGCATCAGAATTAATCGTATTGCCGCCATAAGCAGATATTAGAACGACGTTTTAAATATTCTGGCCGTCTATTAACAAATATCTACATATGAAATACGCAATGTATTGATGATTCTTATTATAGAACATACTTGTTCTACCTTTGGTTTGAATGTGGTCTATATTCTCATCGAATGTACCTATCTACTGTTTCGTTTGGCTTATCTGAAATCACGGCAGATAGTTGGCAACTCCCCTAATAGGTAAGAGTAATCACGCAATTGTTTTGCTATAATATGGATAACAGTACCGTCGGATTGTACCTCTCCATATGCGGCCATTAGACGTGCTCCGGATAATGTTTGGCGTTGCTGATCGGCTAGGTTTTTCCAAATAACCAGGTTGATATAACCTGTTTCATCCTCGAGAGTAACAAACGCTACATTATTCGCGCTAGAGGGCCGTTGTCGACACGTTACAATTCCGGCAACCCGTACACGTGTTCCGTGCTGTATGTTGGATATCAAAGCGGCTGTTCGAATACGTTGATGGTTCAGCTTTGAACGCAATAACTGTAACGGATGTGGCCCAAGGCTCAAACCGGTGCTAATGTAGTCAGCGCGGACATCCTCACCAACATTTGGTGGCTTCAATAACGGTATAGGCTCTACCGGCCAATTGTCTGTAATCATCGGTAGGTCGGGTTCAATACCACTTAGCTCCCATACTGTTTGATAACGGTGTTTTCCAATCGCTGACATGCAGTTGGCTGCGGCCAATGCCTTCATATCATTTTCATAAAGACGAGTGCGTCGACGCATATCCGCTATAGTTTTGAACGGCCCATTTTGACGTTCAGATAACAAATCTGAAACGGCTGCTTTACCTAAGTGTTTAATCAGCCGAAAACCAAGTCGTAATGCAAACCCTTTGGTGCTAGCTTCAAGAGTTGAATCCCATTGGCTATGGTTGATATCAATCGGTAAAACTTTAACATCATGACGCTGTACGTCCTGTATTAGTTGGGCGGGCGCATAGAACCCCATTGGTTGGCTGTTTAGAAGTGCGCAAGTGAATACAGCTGGATGGTGATATTTTATCCAGCATGATACGTAGACTAATAAGGCAAAACTGGCTGCATGCGATTCAGGAAATCCATATTCACCAAAACCCAGAATTTGTTTGTAGATACGCTCGGCAAAGTCTATACGGTAGCCGCGTGCAAGCATGCCAGAAATTAATTTTTCATGGTAGTACTCTAAACCTCCACGGCGTCGCCAAGCGGCCATCGAGCGCCGTAAACCATCAGCTTCGCCAGCTGTAAATCCTGCAGCAACAATAGCTAGTTTAATTACCTGTTCTTGGAAAATTGGAATACCCAGCGTGCGTTCGAGAACTTGTTTTACCGATTCACTGGGATAGGTTACTTCCTCAAGCCCTTGGCGTCGTTTTAAATAGGGGTGTACCATGTCACCCTGAATTGGGCCGGGCCTGACGAGTGCAACCTCGATCACTAAATCGTAAAAATTACGTGGTCTTAAGCGTGGCAGCATTGACATTTGAGCTCTGGACTCTATCTGGAAAACACCAATGGTATCAGCACGGCAAATCATGTCATAGACCTTCGAATCATCTGCCGGAACGGTAGATATAGTTAGTTTTTTACCGGTAGTTTGCTCTATTAAATCGAAGGACTTATGTATTGCTGTCAACATGCCTAATGAAAGGCAATCAACTTTTAATAAACCAACTGCATTAATATCATTTTTATCCCATTCAATAACTGTGCGGTTATCCATGCTAGCGTTTTCGATTGGTACAAATCGGTTTATCGGTTTATCGCTAATTACAAAACCACCGGTGTGTTGTGATAAGTGACGAGGAAAACCGATGATTTCATTTGCTAACTCTAGTAATAATTGGAACTGAGGTTGCTCAGGGTTTATGCCTATCTCTTTTAAGCGCTCTGGTATGACGCGAGTTCCATCCCACCAAGAAAGGTTTGCGCTTAATAATTCGATTTGTGAAAGGCCTAAACCAAGGGACTTTCCTACATCACGAATAGCGCTCTTGGGGCGGTAGCTGATCACTGTAGCTGTTAAGGCTGCATGATTACGCCCATATTTGCGGTAAATATATTGCATGACCTCTTCACGCCTTTCATGCTCAAAATCCACATCAATGTCGGGAGGCTCATTGCGTTCTCTGGAGATGAATCGCTCAAACAGGAGCTGCATCTTGGAAGGGTCAACCTCGGTAATTCCAAGACAAAAACAGACGGCTGAATTTGCTGCTGAGCCTCTTCCTTGACATAGAATATTTCTCGATCGAGCAAAAGTAACAATGTCATATACGGTTAAAAAATAGGCTTCATATGACAACTCATGAATTAATGTAAGCTCATGTAGGATGAGTGCGCGAACTTTTGCGTTAGCACTATCTGGCCAACGCTGTTTCATACCCGCTATGCAAAGCCGCTTTAGGTGCAAATACGGCGAACTGCGTTGTGGGATATATTCCTTTGGGTAGCTGTAGGTTATTTGATCAAGATTAAATTGGCATTGTTCCGCGATAACAAGGGTTTCAGTTAGACAATCTGCTGGGTAGTGGCGTTCAAGAAAAGCCATTTTATGCATAGCAAGTGCCGTATTGGGCTGTAAACTAAAACCCGCATCGGCTACCCGTATGCCAAGTCGGATGGCGGTCAACACGTGTTGTAAGCGCAGTCGGTTCGGGTGGTGAAAGTGAACATTCCCGGTCGCAACTGAAGAGATGCCACAATTTTTGGCTATTTCTCTGTATGTCTTGAATCTTGTTTTATCCCTGCCATCACCGGAAAAGGTAAGCGCTATTCTAGTTTGGGTATTGATCGATGCTAGCCACGTTAGATGCTGTTGAAGTTCTTTAGGAATTAAATGTGGTTCCCCGGGTTGGCTGTATGTGCTTAAAATAGCAATGCAGTGGTGCCCCAGTTGTTCGATATCGTTCTTTTTTGCCGTATAGGTACCTTTTTTGGCACGCTGTCGGGCCTTGCTGATTAATTGACATAGATCGCCGTAGGATTGTCGATTTTTGGCCAGCAAAACGATACGAATTTTTTCTTCAAGCAAAAACTCTGCCCCCAGAATTAAATGTAACCCCAATTCTTTCGCCTTCTGATGTGCTTTTACGGCACCGGCTAAACTGCATTCATCTGTTATGGCAAGTGATTGATAGTTAAGGGCTGAGGCTGTTTCTACCAGCTCTTCTGGGTGGGATGCTCCACGTAAAAAACTAAAGTTACTTACGCTGTGTAGCTCTGCATAGTTCATTTATCTATTATATACTGTATATAAATATAGTAGTATGAAGAAAATTATCTATTTAAGCAATAGGCAGTTGTACTGAAAGCCATGCAAAGGGGTAGAATAGAGTCATTTATAACCCGGCAAGAAAGACCGATGAATATTCAAGACGCACTTAAACTATTGATAAGTAAGAAGGATTTGACTAGATCCGAGATGCAGGACGTTGTTACACTAATAATGAAAGGAGAGGCTACACCCGCTCAAATAGGAGGGTTCTTGGTTGCTTTGAGTATTAAAGGCGAAACCGTAGAGGAAATAACCGGTGCAGCCCTTGTAATGCGTCACTTTGCCGCTGAGGTGAAAACCAATGCGACCCAGGTAAATGATTGTGTAGGTACCGGAGGTGATGGAGCAAGTTTATTTAATGTGTCTACTGCCAGTGCCATGGTAGCCGCTGAAGCCGGCGCTGTTATTGCTAAGCATGGTAATAGGGCAGCCAGTGGTCAGTCGGGCAGTGCTGATTTGCTCGAAGCCGCCGGAGTCAATATCACTCTATCCCCGGAACAGGTAGGTCGGTGTATCGATCAAATTGGTATTGGATTTATGTTTGCACCGACTCATCATGGTGCAACAAAACATGCTATCGGGCCACGACGAGAGATTGGTGTACGCAACGTTTTTAATTTGCTTGGTCCATTAACCAACCCCGCGGGCGCGCGAAATTTACTCGTTGGTGTATTTAGTTTGGAGTGGGTCTTACCGATGGCCCAAGTTTATCGCGAACTAGGTGCAGACCACGTTCTGGTGGTGTGTTCTGAAGACCATCTTGATGAGATATCTATAGCGGCTAAAACAAGTGTAGCCGAGCTTAAAAATGGAGAAATTACACAGTATACGATCTCGCCTAGTGATTTTAGTCTTACCCAGATAGCAAATATTTCCGAGCTCGTAATTGATAGTGCGGATAAGAGCTTAGAGATTATTACCTCGGTTTTAGGCGGCGAAAAGGGACCTGCTGCAGATATTGTCGCACTTAATGCCGGAGCGACAATTTACGCTGCCAATCTAGTTGACAATCTGCAGGCAGGTGTTGAACGTGCCCAAAAAGTGCTTGAAAGCGGAAAGGCTCTAGAAAAACTGCATCAACTGGCGGTGTTCTCTCAGACTTTTTCAAAAACAAGATAAAATAATTGAGAATCACATTATGAAAACTTTATTTGTAAATATTAAATGTGAACTCGGATGTGCATATCAAGTTGCTACTGAAATCGTAGAAATTGATGGTGTGTCCGAGGTCTATTCAATATCGGGAGAGTACGATCTGCTGATCAAGTGCTACATTTCTGCGGAGCGCGACGAGGGTCGGTTTGTTATAGACGAAATCCAAAAAATTAAGGATATTAAGAATACATCCACAATTATCGCGTTTAACGCGTTTAGTTGATTTGATAATAGGGCAATAAAAAAGGGACTAAACAATTAGTCCCTTTTCTTATCGTTCCGTGATTATCCACGGGCGAATTATCGATGCTTATTGCGACTTGTCTACCATATAGTCCACAGAGGCACGCACTTCGTCATCGCTTAGAGCGGTATTTCCGCCTTTTGCAGGCATCATGCCGGATGCGCCAGTGAAACCGTTAATCGCATGATCGTATAAAGTTTCGATTCCGCTTGCGATACGGTCTGTCCAAACTGCTGCATCTCCAAATTTAGGTGACCCGGCAATTCCGGAATTATGGCATGCTGCACAACTTGCTTGATAAACCTGCTCACCTGAAATAGCGGCTACGTCACCGCCAGTATTATCGGTGACTGCAACTTCAGCGACGACTGCAGCATCCCCTACCATCATTTCACCAACCGGTTCAACTCGCTCTGTAATGATGTCGTTAACACCTACCTGACTTTCTCCATCTAATGCCGTCTGGACATCATCGGAATTACTTCGAGCTAGAAAAATCAAAAAAATTGTCAGGCAGAACATGAATGTGATCATGATTGCAAACAGTTTGGAAAACTGATTATCGGACATTGAGGTTTCAGACATTGTTTATGATTCCTGAATTTTAATATATTGAGTCGGACACGTTTCAACTTATTACATGAAAACCATGATTTACATCGTCGACTAGAAAGTTACGAGCCTGTAAAATTTCGCCGAGAGTATACCTTAATTATACGTAAAAAATACACGTTCGCTGGGAAATCTGTAATAAGAATTCTACCTAATTTGAAAGGATAGATGCAAAAAAAAACCCCGCATCTTGCGGGGCTTATAAATGTATTCCGTCTGAATGTCGGAGGTGACGGGATGGGGGTACAGACGGAACAAATTTATGATACTAAATAACCATGCTGGTGACAAGTCGCACTTATGTACTAATGTCTGCTGCAGCTAGATCAATCAGATGGTTAATAACTTTGAAAAAAGTATCGTAGTTTCCGGCCATCGTTACGGTAGTAACATATTTACCGCCGACAATGACAGTCGGCACACCGGTAAGCTCATATTTCCTGCTCATCACCAGTGAGTTTCTTGTATGACTATCAACGGCAAACGAATTGTATGCATCAATCACCTCTGCGGCATTAGGACCGGCGTTTTGTTGCATCCAACTTGCAACGTCTTCGACAGTATTAAGGCGTTTTCGTTCTTTATGAATGGCATTAAACAGTTTTTCATGAAACTGATCAGTTAAGCCTAGGGCTTCAAACGTATAATAAACACGGGCGTGAAACTCCCAGGAATCGCCCAATATCGCAGGCATCGTTGCGAATACGGCGTTCTCAGGCATAGTGGGTAACCAAACCTTCAATGGTTCTTCCAAGCGAAAACAATGTGGGCAGCGATACCAAAATAATTCCAACACCTCAATTTTCTCACTAGAGCTGGTTGGTTGCTGTTCTGCAAGTTCTCGGTAGTGGACTCCATTCTCGTAATCCGCGGCTATAGCCCCCAAAGATAGGAGCAATAGAGTTGAAAACAGGATGATTTTTTTCATATGAATACCAATAAAGATGAAGGTTTTAGTTAAGATCAATTTTGCTGGGAATGTGAACGTAACAGAGTGCACTTGTCGATTTCTTCAGGAATGATTGCGGGTATTCCCTGAAAATCACCGTTACTCATCAGCACCAGTACGTCAGTTTTTTTAAGAGATTTAATAATATCGGTAATTAAAGCCGATGGTTCTGAATAAATTGTAACCCTGCTAGGAATATTATTCCTAAACACATCCAGAGGTTCCCACATTAGCTTACTGTGAGTTAAGACAAAGGTGTGATTACATAGTTCCGGAATTAATGAAAGTTCACCATTATGAACTCCAGAACTCATCGTGTTTGAACGTGGTTCAAAAGCAAGCAGGATGCGTCTATCAGGGTGCCGGGTAGTTAACGCCTCTAATGTAAGTCGAATGGCGGTAGGATGGTGGGCAAAATCCTCATAAATGATTATATTGCTTTGACAAGATAATCGCTGCAGACGTCGCTTGGGAAGTGTAAATGTCTCTAGTGCCGACTTAATTTGATTGCCCGAAATACCCAATTGTGTCGCTATACATGCGGCTCCTAGCGCATTCAGGGCATTGTGTTTGCCGAAAAGCGCCCATTTTATCGGAATTTCCTCATTAGTCTGGGAAATAATAAACTGGCTATGATCGGTTTCGGTCGTAATTAGTCTCCATGCTTGCCGATCTGAATCTTGGGACGATAATTTAGTGGTTTTAGTCCAGCAACCACGATCGACTACGGTGCCCAGGTTTTTATCGTCATCATTGTAAATTAAGTGTCCGTTACCAGGGATTATTCTAACCAGGTGATGAAACTGACGAATAATTGATTCTAGGTTGTCAAAAATATCGGCATGATCAAACTCCAGGTTATTGAGTAAGACGATATCGGGACAGTAGTGGAGAAACTTCGAGCGTTTATCGAAGAACGCGGTGTCGTATTCATCAGCTTCTATTACGAAAATTTTTTCGCTGCCGATGCTGGCAGAAACCGTTTCGTTGCCAGGAATGCCACCAATCAGAAATCCGCAGTCAATTCCAGACTCCTTCAATATATGCAGCACCATTGATGTTGTGGTTGTTTTCCCATGTGTTCCCGCAATGGCAATTACTTTTCGATCTGTTAGGACATGTTCTTTGAGCCATTGGGGGCCGGATATGAATGGAATTCGCTCATTGAGGATATGCTCGACCGCCTCATTTCCACGAGACATCGCATTGCCGACAACGACCATATCCGTTTGCTGAGGGATATTATGTTTAGAGTAGTTTGAAAACTCAATTCCGTTATTCTCAAGCAGCGTGCTCATTGGTGGGTATATATTTCGATCGGAACCCGTTACTGTAAATCCAAGTTGTCTTGCAATAAGTGCGATGCCGGCCATGAATGTACCGGCAACACCGAGAATATGTATATGCATTACATTGCATCTGGTCCAGGAACCAGTCCAATAGCACGGAGCACTAGAAGTAATCCAAACACCGTACTTAATTGACAAAAGATAGCGGCAATTACTCCTCGTCCCATAGATGTCTCCAAGGCTTTTTTGCATATAGTAGCCATTATGGCTAAATACCAGAATCCCACCAGTACATGCAGCATAAACGGTCCTTTCACACCGGTAAGCTCGGGGTCTGTGTCCGTCCCTAGGAGCATAAAGGGCATCTTTGCGAGTTCTAGAACCGCTGCTGAACCAAACAGCGCAATTGTTGTTTGTCTCCAGCGATCAGTTAGATTGTTTATTTTTAACAGTAGCCAGATTACTCCGGAAAAAATAATGACTTGCGTGGTTGCGACAAGTATACGCTCTCCAATAGATTCGAAGGCGGTGTTCATTACAGTGTAAGAGATGGCTAAAACGATACCCGTAGCATATAAAATACTTTCGGATGTTGGAGCATCTTGTGGGCCTACACGAAACAGGCATAAATTGACAAAGTAGCTAAATAAAGAACTCATGAAGTGTTCCGGCGGCAGAATGAGGTTAAATCAGCGAGCGCTGAAGAAAATGAAAAGTAGTCGACTAAGAATGATAACATTGACTACATGAATTCAACCAGTCGAAATCCACTTCTTACGCACCCTGACGACATAGAATCGTTTATCGATCGAGTTAGCGTTCAAAAAATTCTTGCATTAGATACCGAGTTCTTGCGGGTAAGTACATATTTTCCAAAGTTATGTTTGATTCAACTGGCTAGCGCTGACGGGTCGAATGCACTCATTGACCCTCTTGAAATTGAAGCGGATCAATTAAAACTCCTGTTAGAGAAAATCAGTGGTGTCTTCGTTTTACACTCTGCATCCCAGGATCTAGAAGTTCTATCGGGTGCGTTAGGTTTTAATATGCCACGTTTGTTCGATACTCAGGTTGCCTATGCAATGGTTGGTGAGGAAGACCAGCTAGGGTATGCGGCTTTAGTCGAGAAGCTTCTCGGGGTGTCACTAACAAAAGCTTTTACGAGAACTGATTGGTGTCAGCGCCCATTGAGCGCGGGGCAAATTGAATATGCGATCCATGACGTTGAGTACTTATGCGATATTCATGAACTCCTAAAAGCGAAACTTGAATCGTCGGGTAAATTAAACTGGGCGTTGGAAGAATTTGAGAATCGCACAACACTTGCGTATCAGTATTCAGAGGAGTCGTTGTTCAAAAAGTTTCGAGGCCTAGGTGATCTTTCTCCTATGCAGCAAAATAAACTCAAATGCCTTGTGATGTGGCGAGAACAAGTCGCGCAGCAGAAAAATCGCCCACGTGAATGGATCGTCAGCAATCTGGACTTACTCACCTTAGCAAAAAGTGAAACAACAACTATTGCCCAGTTAAAGGAGCTTAAAGTGGATTCTCGAGCCATGAACCGTTATGGCAGTCAGATTCTGCAGGCTTTTGAAGAAAAGAGAGATGCTATTCATTCAGGTAAGTTGATATGGAGTTTAAAAAAACCGTTAACCGCCGATCAACGAACTGAGTTGAAACAACTTAAATCCAGGCTGCAGTCTATTGCCGTTGATTATGGAATATCACCCGGTTTAATTGCTAATGGTAAAGATTTAGAATGTATTTTACGTGAGGAGACTGGGCGGTTAAGTTATGGCTGGCGAAGTACGGTTTGTAAGGACTTATTTTAAAGATATCAATCGTTTAAGTTCCTAATGTAACACTGTTTACTAGTCTACTTTAGGTGGCATGATATACTGACGCTATGCACTGCAGGTTTAGATAGCGATGCGTTATACTATAAAAATAACTTACGGAGAAAAGATACTATGAAAACTATACTCTTACCTCTTAATGGGTCGATTCCAACGGAGTCATTGATTCGTGCAGCAGTTAAGCTTGCGTCCCAGAATGGTGGGTATATTCAAGCGGCATGGTGCCAGCAAAATTTACCGATTATTGCTGGCGAAGGCATTACATTACCGGCTGAATATTTAACTCAATTTGAGAATGAAGAACATCAGTTAGAGGCAAAGGCAAAAGCCGCCTTCGATGAGCTTGTGGCTAAGTCTGATATTTTAGTTGCTGAATTAGATCAATGGGATGGCGCATCGATAGCCGCCGGATGGGTTTCACTAAAAGGCAGTGGAGCAATAGCACTAGCCGAATTTTCCCGAACCTTCGATCTTGTCTTAATGCATCGACCGGTACCGGAAGGTACGACAGAATGGCGGACAACGTGTGAAACGGTATTATTCGAAAGCGGGCGACCTTTGGTTTTGGTGAGTAATAATTTGCCAACGCGTATTGGAGAAAATATCGTAGTGGCTTGGAATGGTAGTAGTGAAACCGCCCGCACCATGGCAATGGGTCAACGTTTTCTGCAAAATGCGAAACATGTACATGTAATTGAGGTCGAGGGCGGTATGGTCTCGGGTCCCAATGCGGAATCGGTTGCTTGTTCGCTTCGTGCGCATGGTATTAATGCTGAGGGTATTTCTCGGCAGTGTGAGTCTGGACGTGTGTCTGAGGTGATTATGAGTTATGCGCGCGATGTAAATGCAGATCTGATCGTAAAAGGCGCATACACCCACAGTCGTTTGAGGGCGCTCATATTTGGTGGTGTCACGAGTGACATTTTCTCTCATTCAGAAATCCCTGTTTTATTCTGTCATTAACTTTGTCCAATACTCGTTATTACCTGGTCTTAAAACTTTGCGAATTCATCTTAAATAAACGTGCTAAAAAAATACCTAATACAGTTTGGCCTGTTGATTTTGGTCACTTTCTCGGTGTCTGCTTATACTGCTGCCGCAAGTATAGCGACGGATATTGTTTTAAGCCGAGCATCGGGTGATGTCCTTACTATCGATACCGCGTCATTAAACTCCGAAGAAATTAATGAACTTCTTGCGGTTATGACTGACTCCGAAGTAAGGGCAGAGTTAGTTAGGTTTCTCGATAGTGTGGAGCCTGATAATGCAGAAAGCTCGATGGAGGCAGCATTTTCGGTGAGGCTTCTTAATTGGCTTGCAATCTTTGTCGATTCGACTTGAAGCACAATGGGATCAGATGCTAGGTTCACTGGAGTCTGCGTCAACAGAATATCGTAATATGTTACGTAATCTTACCGATAATCAAGGATGGTCGGAAATCGGTAGTGCACTTTTGATGTTCGGCTTGATGGTGCTTATCGCTGGGATTGTAGAGTGGCTTGTCTCCAGAACAACTCGTTCACTTAGAAATCGAATGTCTGCCGATTCGTCGGGACCGGAATATAAAAAAATTATAAGCGGTTGTATGACACTTCTGTTTTCATTTGTAGGGCTTATTATATTTGCGTTAGTCGCGTACGGCGTTTCACTAATGTTTTTCGAACGTTACGATCCGTTGCGAGTCCTGACTACAACATGGTTGTTTACCGTAACTATTACACGTTTTGCGCGAATTTTATTCGATGTTTTTATTCCTGGGAGTGATAACAAGTCGTTATTGAATTTATCGCGTGATGATGGTGCCCGGATTTGCAAGGTTGCGACTGCCGCGGTCTTCGTTATTGCATTTGGTTTTTTACATAACTCATTTTTCGTTATTCTAGGTATTAGTGAGTATCTTCACCGGTTCATAACCTTAATCAGTGGAATTTTTGTATTTAGTTTGCTAGTGATTGGATTATGGTCGTTAAGGAAACGTGTTGCCGATGTCTGGATGAGTAATCATCTAGAGTTTATCAATCCAGCGAGCGAAACGCTGGTAAAAAATTGGCAAATACCGGCGACATTCTTAGTATCCTTTACCGCGTTTATTTGGTCACTGAATGTAATTCTTGGCGAAACAAGTGGCGCTAAAGCTGCATCAATCGGTTTGTTTCGTATCGTCCTAATATTTTTTGGACGAATGGTTTTCAATAGTCTGGAGCTTCAACGCAAAAATCAAAGCGGTAGTGATATAACGTTCAATATTGGTGGGAAAAACCTTGGAGTACCGCGCCTTGGTTATACATTACTTTTACTTATTATCGGCATGGCTTTTTATGCTGAGGCTAGTGGATTCGGATTATCCGAATTTCTGGCGACTGAGAATGGTGAACGTCTTCTCAGCGCTTCGTTAAATGTTACTGTCACGGTAATACTTGCATGGGTTATGTGGGAAATGATTCGGTCAGCGATTGATCGTTACTTACCGGCAAATTCATTAGAAGAATCGCAGATGGAGTTTGATGGGGAAGGTGGAGAGACAGCGCCAGCCACACGCGCAGAAACTTTGTTGCCGTTATTAAGGAAGTTTCTTCAGTTTGTACTAGTCGTGTTGGTGGTTCTTACTTTACTAGCTTCTCTCGGTGTTAATATTGCTCCACTGCTGGCTGGAGCGGGTGTGATTGGTTTAGCAGTAGGTTTTGGGGCACAAAAACTGGTACAAGATGTTATATCAGGAATCTTTTTTCTTGTTGATGATGCGTTCAGAACGGGTGAATATATTGAGACAGCGGGTATGCGCGGAACGGTTGAAAAAATATCAGTACGATCTCTAAGACTGCGACATCATCTTGGTCCTGTGCAAACAGTACCATACAGTGAAATGGCGACAGTCAAGAATCATAGTCGGGACTACATTATTATGAAGTTGTCGTTCCGTTTACCCTACGACACCGACATCGAGAAAGTTCGTAAGATCATAAAAAAGTGTGGTCAGAAGATGCTGGCGGATGATGAATTAGGTCCCGCATTTCTAGCACCACTTAAGTCTCAAGGCGTGTTGCAAATGGAGGATTCGGCTATGGTCATGAGAATGAAATTTACAGCTAAACCCGGAGAGCAGTGGGTTATACGCAGAGAGGCATCTAAGCGTGTGCGAGATGCGTTGCAAGCCGAAGGAATTGAATTTGCGCATCGTCAGGTTATTGTCCATATCCCGTCGGATATAACCAGTGATCAGAAAAATAAAGCGTTGGGGGCCGCAGCAATTGCTATTGACGAAACCGGTTCTGAATCGACGGAGTCGAAGGACCTAAGATAGATTTGAATATTTTCAAACCGATTCGAATCTTTCTGATTTCATTAGCTGTTATCGAAATTATCTACGTCGGGATATTCCTTTGGCTGGCCGACAACGGCGCTCTGCTGAAGCTCGTTAATCGTGATGACTCGAAATACTCGGTAATATGGGATGAAATTACCAGTAATTTTCCGGGACATTTCAGTTTCAAAAATCTGCAGATTCGGTTCCACACACGCAACCTTCAGGGACAGCTTGATAGTTCTGATGGATCATTTTGGATATCACCGTTTGACTTACTCTTTAAGAGTGTGACGCTCAATGGTGCTCGTTTTTCTAATTCGAGCATGCAGCTTAGATCGTTAAGTCTTGTTCGAAAGTCTCCAGCTTCAATGCTAGACTTTTTTCCAACGATTGATGGATATCGTCCTTTTAATTCGAGTGATATTGCTGACATAGGACCATCAAGACCAAGTTGGAGCATGAATATAAATGAGGGCGTGATAACAGGCAAACATGATTTTTGGATAGGCCCACATCGTTTTTTTGGTAGCGGGACGTTAACTGCGTCGGCTCAACGTGATAAGTATGGAGAGCTGGTAATTGATGACGGCCTCGCGGATATTGAGAATATGGAGGTTTTCACAAACGATAATGCGGTAGTAACAAATGTTAATGTTTCTGGTGAATTCGAATTCTCTTCTTTTCAGCCTCGCTATCACTCAGGTATTAAGAAACTTAAATTTTTGAAAAGTGATTTGCTTTTATCTGGCTCTATTGAAAGTATTGAATTTTTAAATTTTTATTTGTTAAGTGAAACCCGTCAACAATGGCAAGGATTAAGTGGCAGAGGCTCGTTTGATGGTCGATTAGTTAGCGACGAAGGTCAAATTATTACCCCGACTCAGGTTTCTCTGAGTACCGATCAGCTTAGTCTTGAGACAAACCAACTGCAGTTGGAAAGTAGCGGTAACATCGTTCTTAAACCGGGCGACGAAATTTTGAGTGAGTACGGACTTCTGCAGTTCTCATTTTCGAAAATTTTACTTCGGCATGTTGATACCCAAAATATTTTGGCTGAATTGAATAATATGCAGTTTAATGTAACTGGGAGCAGTGCAGGGCTTGCTACACCCATTGAAAATATTGGTTTAATTGCTAGGTTTGCGAACAGTGATATACCCAATTTATCGGTGCTGAATTCCTTCATACCGGCTAATGTTCCAATAACTGTATTGGATGGTAGTGGTTCGTTGGCGGGTGAGATTATATGGAAGAATCGAAGGATGGATGGTTCGTTAACATTGTCCGCCGACAATACATTAATAGAAACTGAGACACTCGAATTGCAATCGGACGTCGAGTTATTTTTGAAACTCAGTGCGGATGCTAGTTCGAAAAGTATTTCGATCGCTGGAAGTAAAATTAAGTTTGACCGAACCGTTATCAATAATTCCAATGCTACGACTCAACCTTGGGATGCTCAGTTACAAATAGACGATGGTACATTGCAACTATTATCACTAGAAGGTTCGTTGATACGGGAAAAAAAGTCACTCGTTAAGTTGGCAGAGTTCACTGATGGCGTGCTTCGGGTTGCCGGAGATATCAGCGATATTGGATTCATTAATACATTACTCACTGAGGATGATCGATTTAAGGTAAATGGCCCGGGCAAACTGTCGTTAAATTTATTTATGGCACAAGGTTGGATAGCTCAAGGAAGTGCAATCAATTTTACAGCAGAGAATTTAAAGGCAAGTTTTCTTGAGTATTTGGCTGAGGGTAGGGGTGGCATACAGGCTGAGGTCGTCAATCAAAAAGGTGCTCGAGAACTTAGCATAAAAACTTCCTTGGTAAAGGTAACGGTTCGAAAGCAAGATACGTCTCAGCTTTTAATGACGACACCAGGAGTTAATTTTTTTGTGAGTGGGCAATTTCCGCATATCAAAAAACCGTTAACCAATATTGATGTTACTTTTCAAATTGAGAATGCCACGGTGCCTGATATAACCGTCTACAACACATATTTTCCTGAGCATAGTTCTTTTAGTTTTTTGCAAGGAAGTGGAGTTTTAAATTCAACCTTTAATCTGGATTTGATTAATGCCAATGGAAAAATTCATATGCATGCACCCGGTATCAGAATTGGCTTAAACGGAAATGAGCTAAAGTTTGATTTGGACTTTAGTCTGCAACTGGAAAACGGTGATTTACGGCAAAGTCGCTTTGATATAAAACAAAGTGAAATAAAGGTAAGCAATCTCGGCGAGTCAAAAACTACTGGATATTCAGAAAATTGGAAGGCTAAAATTTTAATGCCCAATGGCACTATTACCTGGACAACACCGTTGTACTTTGCTGCAGATGCCAAACTGAAGATGGATTCTACTGGTCCGCTTCTGGAGCTTTTGTTGGGGCGCGATGAGTCAAGAAAAATAAAATGGATAAAGGAGCTTTTATCTGTAGGCAATATACAGGGTGGGGCAGAGATTCGACTTCAGGACGACAGCTTATTAATTAATAATCTGGATATAAGTGGTGACGAATTGAGGGTTGCGGCAAAACTGAAGTATCAAAATAATTCCCTTAAGGGAATTGTTTTCAATAAGTATGGATTGTTCTCAACTGGAGTAACTATTGATGGAGATGATAGAGACTGGCATATTCTTCGTCCGCATCGAAACTATCTGGAATACCCAGAATTTTAGAGTAGGGTGGGCATTCTAAAATAGCCCGATTTACTGACGACGATCTTCTCCAGCGCCCTTAAAACCGCCATTTCTACGTTCTTCCCGTGGGGATATTTGAAAGAAATCCCGATAGCATTTGCTAAAATGTGGGGCTGAAACGAAGCCGCATGAGAAAGCAATATCAACGATTGATTTGGATGATCTGAGTAATAACTCTCGAGCACGACGGAGTCTTAGCTCTAAGTAGTAGCGAGTTGGAACACAGCGCAGGTGTTTTTGAAAAAGTCGTTCCAATTGGCGTCGGGAAATTCCCACATGGGTTGATAGTTCATCAAGACTCATGGGCTCTTCGATATTTGCTTCCATCAGCTCAACGGCTTCTATTAACTTGGGTTGACTTGAACCAAAGCGTTGACGAAGTGGGATTCGTTGTCGATCATGGACACCACGTATGCGTTCACAAATGAACATTTCGGCGATACTTGTGGCGAGTTCACCCCCATGTGAGCGTCCAATTAGAGTGAGCATCATATCTAGTGGAGCGGAACCCCCTGAGCACGTGTAACGATCGCGATCAAGTTCGAAAAGATCCGGAGATATCACTAAATCTGGAAATTCATCGTACATTGTGTTAATGCTGTGCCAATGAATAGTGCAGCGATATCCTTTCAATAGTCCGGCTCTGGCTAAAATATAACTGCCTGTGCAAATGCCGCCGAGCGCGGATTTTTTTCGAACTAACTCCTTCAAAAACGGTTTAACCTGAGCGGCAATGGAAACGTCAGGTTCGACTCCACCACATAAAAATACGACATCTGCAGTACGTATTGACGCAATGTTTATACATGGGGTTATTTCGAATCCGTTACTGGCTTTTACTGGATTGCCATCCATGGAAGCAATTACGGATTCATAATAGTTTTGACCGCTCAGCCAGTTAGCCATACGGAGTGGTTCAATTGCACTAGAGAACGCAATCATCGAGTAATTGGGAATCAAAAGAAAGACCACACGCTCCGGTCGTTTTAGCGGATTCGTTTGCTCTGTAGCTTGATAATTGCGTATGTTTTGCGTTGCCAAATTGATTTAGTTCTTATCCACGAGTTATGTGTTGTCCCCGTGATGTTGAAACTTAACCTAACAAAATTATCATATTGTTATGGTTGTGTATGTTCTTTAAATTTAATCATCAACGTAAATATACCGTTTCTTGGAAAAGTTGTGTTGTTTTTTTATTCTGCAGAAAAATTGGGATGGAGAGGAGTAGGTTTGATCTGCTGGCGACTAACATGACGCCACAGGTAATTTGATGCTACATTCTTTGTTGGTTCATAAAGCGTAACAGTTCAGTTTGTAATGACTTTGTATTTTTTATCGCTAGTGGGTCTAGTACAGCCGATTTGGTATTTTCCAGCGTTGTAAAAACAACATGCGGAGATTTACCTGAGGTTTGTTCGTCACGCATTAGAGTGCGTATAATATATATTATGTAAAGTAAGGTATATGCCTGACAAATCAAGACTACAGTGAAATACAGAGTCTGAATGACTCTCTATGTCCGCTTCTACTCATTTTGCGTAAGTAACCGTTATAGAGTTAATGCGCGTATTCCTCTTGCGTTGACACGTTGCATTACCGGTTAGTGTAAGCAGATGTTTGTTTCGTTGCTTTTATGCAGTCCGATATTTGTGTCAATCGATTTAGACTATTTACCATGGCCGACATGCCGCTTTTTATTTAGGGTCGTACCAGTCAGATTATTTACTTTAAACGAATGCTTGAAGGATTTCGCTAAAAGTAATCTAACGTCTTAACGATTATGTTTCGGGAATTAAGGGGTAATCTATTCACAAACCATTAAATTAGTCAAAATTCATTGTTGACATGAAAACTGCAATAAGTGTAACTTTCGTACTACACTTTACTGAACTAATAAATCTTTTGCGAATGACCTACCGAACACCATCTATTCTAGCGTTGCTAGCACTGCTGCCAAAAGCATCAGTGGGCGTGGTGGTGTCTGTCATTGTGGTGGGAGTAAGCATGCCGTAGGGTTTATTAGAAACAACGATCTCTAAAGACCCTTCGGCACACACCGAAGGGTTTTTTTTTGCCTTTAACCTTATATTTATATTCACGATTATGAACGATAGCGCGATTGACCAGAAACCACAGACCAATTCAATAATAAGCGGGGCTCAGCTTTTAATTCATTTGCTCGAGGAACAAGGAGTAACACACGTTGCTGGTATCCCCGGGGGTGCAAACTTACCTATGTATGACGCGCTAACCTCTTCCAGCATAAAGCATGTTTTGGCTCGCCATGAGCAGGGCGCTGGCTTTATCGCCCAGGGAATGGCTCGTGTAAGTGGTGAAGCACATGTTTGCTTTGCAAGTTCAGGACCCGGCGCGACAAACTTAGTAACTGCTGTAGCGGATGCGAAAATGGATTCTATTCCTCTGATTGCTATTACAGGCCAAGTTTCTCAAACAATGATCGGCACAGACGCCTTTCAGGAAATCGATACCTTTGGTTTGATGCTGCCGATAACCAAACATAATTGGTTGGTACGATCAGCTGAAGAGTTATTAGAGGTTATTCCACACGCATTTGAAGTCGCATTGTCTGGTCGCCCTGGTCCGGTTTCGATTGATATTCCGAAAGATGTGCAAAATGAACTGATTAACTTTAGGCCAAAGTCAATTGACTCGACGGACGTTAAAGCCCCCTGCTCTGCGCTTGACGAAAATGATATTCGGGAAATGTTAGCTATCATAAAGAATGCTCATAAGCCGATCTTAATGATTGGTGGCGGTATAATTTATTCGGATGCTTGTGACGATCTAAAAGTTTTTGCTGAGACACTGGATATTCCTGCTGTACAGACTTTTATGGGCTTGGGAGTACTATCAAATGAACATCCTTTATCCCTCGGTATGTTAGGTATGCACGGTGCTCCATTTACCAACCTTGTTCTTGAGGAATGTGATCTGGTTGTTGGTTTGGGAGTGCGTTTTGATGACCGTGCTACGGGTAAAGTTAGTGATTTTTGTCCCAGGGCAAAATTTGTACATGTAGATATTGATCGAAGTGAAATCGATAAAGTTATTTCATCGATGTACTCGATTCATGCCGATGTCGGTGATGTTTTACGAGCTGCTAATAATAGTTTACAACACGTCACTCGACCTCTTTGGCGTCAACGCATTGAAAAGTTAAAAGAATCTCATCCGTTAAGACTTGACGGTGATGATGATCTGTTTCGTCCCTACGGTGCCATAAAGACCATAGCATCAATGGTGGATGATTCCGCGAATATAACGACGGATGTTGGCCAACACCAAATGTGGGTAGCTCAGGCTTATCCATTTACCCGACCACGACAATGGATCAGTTCGGGTGGGCTAGGCACGATGGGGTTTGGTTTACCCACCGCAATCGGAATGGCATTGGCTCAACCGGATATAACTACTTTATGTTTTAGTGGTGACGGTAGTTTTATGATGAATATCCAGGAGCTTGCAACACTTGCTGAGGAAAACTTAAATGTTAAGGTGATTATTTTGAACAATAATCACTTAGGTTTAGTGAGACAGCAACAAACACTATTTTATAAGAAGAACCTTTCGGCTGTTAAGTTTCAACAAGGTGTGGATTTTGCTATGGCGGCGAAATCAATGGGCGTAAATGGAATGAATCTTGGTCAGGTCGATAATCCCCATAAGCAACTAACAAAGGCATTGAGGGAGCCGGGTCCATGGGTTATTGATATACCTATTAGTGAAACCGAAATGGTTTTCCCAATGGTTGCGCCTGGTGGGTCTAATCGTGACATGATCCATGGAGAAGAACAATGAGCAACGAGAATCAATCATTACTCAAACTCATCGTGAATAACCACCCGGGCGTTCTCTCTCATATTTGCGGGCTTTTCGCACGTCGGTCATACAACCTTGAAGGCGTAATGATTCGACCAATCGCGGGTAGCTCAAGTCACAAAAGCTGTGTTTGGTTACTGGTAAATGAAGTTGAGAAATTACCACAGTTGATTAGGCAAACTGAAAAACTAATTGATGTGATAACAGTAGAGCAGCACGACATGAAAGAAAGTATTTTTGAAAAAACCGAGCAATTTTTTATCTAAATACTTTCGTTTTTTGAATTGAAAATGGCCCTCAAACTGAGGGCCATTTTGCAAAGTATTAACGCATTCCTGAATGCTGGGTAGTTATTAATAACTGTGTTTTCTTACACTATTTATTTTACGGTAGTAGGATTGTTGACCCTGTCGTTTTACGCGCTTCGAGATCCCGATGTGCACTGGCCGCGTCTTCAAGTGCATAGCGTTGATTGATTGATATTTTCACTGCTCCGCTTGCCACTACATCAAATAGTTCATCTGCCATATGCAGCATGTTATCGCGGTTTGCTGTGTATGTCATGATAGTTGGACGGGTTAAGAACAGAGATCCTTTCTTTCCTAATAATCCAACATTAAATCCGTCGATAGGTCCAGTAGCATTACCAAAACTAACCATCATTCCCAAAGGCGCCAAACAGTCCAGAGAATCGAGAAATGTATCTTTACCGATAGAATCATAAACGACATGCACGCCCTGCCCCTCAGTTATATCCGTTACTTTCTCAACGAAATTCTCTTTACTATAATTTATTGTATGATGACATCCGTTAGACACTGCCAGTTCGGCTTTTTCTTCAGAGCCGACGGTTCCGATTATTGTTGCGCCAAGGTGATTCAGCCACTGACAGGCGATCAGGCCTATTCCCCCGGCTGCTGCATGCAGTAGTACACGATCTCCTTTTTTCACCTTATACGTTTGGCGTAATAGATATTGAACGGTCAGTCCTTGAAGCGTCATCGCCGCAGCGGTTTCATTGTCAATGCTATCGGGTATTTTAATCAAACGATGAGCCGGCATCAAACGATCCGTTGCATAAGCGCCGAGGGGAGGATTGGCATAAGTAACCCGGTCTCCGACTTTTAAGTCGTTAGTATTCGATCCTACTTCTTCCACGATTGCAGCGGCCTCTAAACCGATTACTGCGGGTAAATCCGGCAGTGGATATAATCCTGTGCGATGATAGACATCAATGTAGTTTAGACCGATAGAGGTTTGTTTCAGCCGCACTTCTCCTTCACCCGGTTTGCCAACGTCTATATCGTCATAGCTGAGTTGTTCCGGGCCACCGTGAGAATGAATACGAATTGCTTTACTCATAGAAATTTACCATTGAAAAAATATTAAAATATAGTGTGGAGTAATGTGCTAGTTACGCGATAACAATACTTCCCATGACTTAGCGGAAATGGAAAGACTAGATTGGTTTCAAATTTATCTGCAAGCGATTTTAAGCATGTCTCAAAAGGTTAGAACTAGTTTTCCAATGTGAGCGGAAGATTCCATCCGTTCATGAGCCGTTTTAACGTGTTCTACTGGGTAACTTTGATCTATTATCGACCGTATCTTTCCAGCATCTATTAACGGCCATATTTCTTTCTCAAGATTCCGGGCTATACCCGCTTTTACCTCGGCCGATTGGGGTCTTAACGTTGAACCAGTCCATGTTAATCGTTTTCCCATAATGGTCATTATATTAACCTCGACTTTGGCGCCTTGATTAAACGCGATGGAAACCAATCGTCCCTCAAAAGCTAGCGACTTTATATTGCGGCGTATATATTCCCCGCCAATCATGTCGAGAATAACATCTACACCCCGACCATCCGTTAACTTATTAACTTCGTCAACGAAGTCGTGGGTTTTGTAGTTAATCGCGGCGTCGGCTCCAAAACTAAGACACGCTTCACATTTTTCATCACTACCCGCCGTAACGATTACACGACTACCCATGGCGGAAGCCATTTGTGCAGCGGTACTGCCAATGCCACCACTTCCACCGTGTATCAGAACGGTTTCCCCAGCTTTTAGCCTTCCTCGATCATATAGATTGTGCCAAACAGTAAAGAATGTTTCAGGAAGGGCTGCGGCCTCTTCCATAGTTAATCCGTCTGGAATAGATAAACAATGGGCGGCAGGTGTTTTTACGTATTCCGCGTATCCGCCTCCAGGTACTAATGCACAAACTTCTTGACCTACAGTAATATCTTGAACCTGGTCACCTACCTCAACAATGATGCCTGCTACTTCTAACCCAAGTAGAGGTGAAGCACCCGGTGGTGGCGGATAAAGTCCTTTGCGCTGGGCAATGTCAGGACCATTTACCCCGGCAGCTTTTACCTGAATCAAAACATCCTTGGAGCCTATTGTAGGGCGGGGTTGCTCTATCAAGAACAATACTTTTGCATCACCGGGGTGTTGCATATCAACGACACGCATCGTTGCCATAATTTTATACCTTATTGGAAAAACAGTTGTCTAATAATATCAGTTGCCGTAATGTTTTTCAGAATATTAGGTGTAGTCTTTGCTCTAGATCGGATTGAACGAACTTGATGGTAGATTTTACCCATACCTAGAAGTACCACGCTAACCTCATAAAAATCTGCATATCAATGGAAAAACTCTGGCCCGAATCCGACGCGTCTAAACCGCCGTATTCAGTACCTGAAGGCCCAATTGGAACGCTCAAAGCCGCCAACAAATCGAGGTTATTTCCCAGGCTGCTTCGAGTTACCGACTGAAACAATGCACTACCATCGGATAGATTCCAGAACAAATTATGTGTCAGAGTGAAAAGTGGTGACATTTCGGTTGTTATGCTGCCGCCAAAATAATGACGGCCCAGATTATACAACTGTCCTCGGGCGACCCGGGTTAGCAGCTCCGCGCTTTGTTCCAGGCATTGCCCTGAATAACAACCATCATCCCGTCCGAAACCGTTAAAAAAATATTCGATACTTCCAGTTGCATTTCTACCTGCCCACATCCATGAATAGCTTGAGTTCACGACTAACTGTGTTTTCAGGCCGCTTGTATCCGTGTCACTTAGAACTACATCACTTCTCCATACCGCACCTGCAGCATCAAAACTGACCCCGAGGCCGGTCATCCATTCATCGTAATGCATGGCTAGCATCACATTGTACTCAGCCATTCCTTTAAAACCATTATACCTAGCTGCATAAGTTGCCTGATTGCTCTCCACCTTTCCCGTTAACGGCTTCCGGCGAACCACATAACTAACTTCAAGGTCATTACCGCTAGCCTGCAAATACTGCCCGTAGAGCATGTCATCACCGGTTTTGTACTCGGTATCAATCTGCGTGGGATCAAATGGATTAACGATATCCGTGGGCGAATAGAATAATCCGTTGCCCCAACTTAACGCCTGTCGGCCAAAGCGGAAAGAAGTCGATGATCCAGTATAGGAAAATGCAAGTCGATCAAGTCGACCCAAAAGCACAGTTTTATTTTCATCTTCGAAAACTTGGGTTAAATCCCACCAGCGTCGATCATCGTTAGGTAATCGGCCGAACAACATATCAAACTTTGTAATTTGGTTTTCTAGTCGCCGAGAATATTCAACAGACTCTCCATAAAGTGCAATAATCTGGGCGTCGGTATCTAATTTCCAGTTACCCGTATCGGCGTCAAAATTAATCCGCAGATCGTTAGTAAAGTCATGAGCATTTGCTCCGCTCAAATTCCTAAAAATACTGTCCTCGGAAAATACCTGAGTCGCAACTCGGGATTGGATATGACCGCCAAGTTTGTAACTCACTATATCTGCAGAGTAGGAAAGAGCCGTGTGCGCCAAAAGAACAACCATAACACTTGCAACGCCCATGCGGTGCACCGCCTTTGACAACATATTATTTGCCGATCCGACTGATTGTCTATCTAGGATCTTGCGGAATGTCCTGATCAATTCTTCCATCCAGCATTTTGACGATCCGTCTTGCATATTCCATCACTCTTTGATCGTGTGTTGCGATAACGAAAGTCGTATTGTGGTTTTTATTAAGAGAAACAAATAAGTCCATTAACTGTTCTGCGGAACTTGAATCGAGGTTTGCCGTGGGCTCATCGGCCAAGACTATTTCAGGCTTCGCCACAATTGCCCGAGCTACCGCCACCCGCTGTTGCTGTCCTCCGGACATTTTTGCGGGCCTTCGATCCTCTAGTCCTTCGAGCCCTACCTCAGTTAAAATTGCTGCTGACCTTCGGTGTCGATCTGCAGCAGGAATGCCCTGCACTTCCATTACAAATTCGATATTTTCCCGGGCCGTTAGCACCGGAATCAAATTATAGGCCTGAAAAACAAAACCGATATTGTTGAGGCGCATTTCTGCTAGAGCAGACTTTCCCATATTATCGATACGCTTACCGGCAATCCATACCTCGCCAGAATCGGGTTTATCAAGGCCGCCGATTGCATTAAGAAGTGTGGTTTTGCCACCGCCAGATGGGGCAACCAGACAAACAAACTCGCCCTTTTTAATGTCAATGGAAACATGGTCCAGACCGGTTACCGTGATATCCCCCTGATGGAAGGTGCGACACAGATTCACGCATCGAATGTCACTCATGATGCACTCCTGAAATCAAAAAACTGCAAATCAGATAAAAAGCCCCAGAGTCTGTTCGAATTTTTGCATCAGAGTTCTCTAGTTTAATTTTCAATGTCATCATATCTACACTTTAATCAATGCTTCTACGGGTTGATAGCGTGAAGCGCGTATCGCCGGAAAGAGACTCGCAATGATTCCCAGGGAAAGCACTACAACATTTGCAGTAAACACATCCTCTACGGTCATTTCCGGATAGAGAATGGTTGAATAACCGAACATCTCGAGGCCTTCGGCATAGCTCGACAGGTCAATACCATCCTGTAACGGCCTAATGGTCAGCCATGCCACTAGGTTACCTGTCAGTGCGCCAAAAAAAAGCAAGCATACTGATTCCACAATAATCTGGGCTAGGATAATCATTGGTTTTACTCCCAAGGCAAGCATCAGGCCTATTTCCCTAACCCGCTCAAAAATCGCCATTACCAGGGTATTGACCAAGCCAAAAGATAAAGCCAGAAATACAACCATAAACCAAACCAGTACGAAACCATCCATCACTCCCAGCATGGTTCCAAGATAACTGTTAAGTTCTGTCCAGGGTAAAACACTGAAGTTGGGCCCGGCAGCATTTTTTACTGCTTGATACATACCGTCAATTTGTCGAAAACCTCTTCCGACTATGGCCACCTCGTGAACACGGCCGGGAATGCCGAGAAAATTCTGGGCTGCAGTTACACCGGTAAAAACATAACCTTCTTCAAGGGCTTCTGTATTCGCGTCGAATACCCCCGTTATTCGAAAACCGCGATCAACAATTTCATTATCGGGATCCTGACTCATAATCACTATTCGTTTGCCCAGTCCGGTTTCCAGGGTTTCGGTAAGCTTCCTGCCTACAATAATTCCATCATCATCCCCATCGTTGAGAAAACTTCCCTGAACAATTTTCCCCGCAACAAAGGAAACCTCTGACTCCGTGGCAGGATCAACACCCAACAAGGTGATACTTCGTGACTCCCGAGCGCTTGAAATTATCGCCGCCACACGCACCCTGCTGGACCAGGCCACAATATCCGGCCCGTTAAGTACTTGCAGTAATATCCCATCGGGGTGTTCTTCAATAGAGTTTACGATATTCGGATCGTCCAGGTAATCCGGATGATGTATCTGAACATGACCGGGCAAGACTTTTACCGCATCACGCACCATCTTGTTCACCATACCCCGCATTAATGCAGTCATAAAAATCATCGCCCAGATTCCGACGGCGATAGTGACCAGCATGATCAACGTTCTGCGGTTATTGCGCCACAAATTGCGCCATGCTAGGCGGAAAATAATTGCTATCATCTTCACCCGGCTGCTCTCATAGCCTGGACAGGCTCAAGCCAATGCAGCCGCAGAGCTGGCCACAAAGAAGACAGCAATGTGGCGGCGAAAACAATCGAGGGTCCCAGAGCAAGCTGGAATACAGTTAAATCGGGGTAAATTCTGGCGGGCAGATTAAATTGCTTTCCCATCTCATCCATACCCGGAAAAGTGATCCCATAAATTCCAGCCCAAGCGACCAGCCCAGTCCCAATGAGAATACCTGCGGCCAATCCAAGGACACCCATGATGGCTGTTTCAAGAATTACCAGACGCCCCAATCGTCCGGGTGTTAATCCCAGGGACATAACAATTCCAAATTCCCGAGTTCTCTCCAAAACCGACATCAACATCGTATTCAATACACTGAAAGCGACCAGCGTTATCAGTACACCGTACATAAACCACGCACTGAACAGATCCGCTTGAATACTCTGCTTTAAACCAGGTTCAAGATCATCCCAGTCGTGTAGTACAAGACTGGGGCGATCATCAAGCAGTCTTTGTGCTCTGATACTGATTTCCTCAACATCTGATAGATCTGGAGCCCGAATTACAATTTCATGGGCTCCATTACCCATGGCAAAGGTTTCCTGAAATAATTGCAGCGGCATCTGGGCAATACTTCTATCTAGATCTGTCATTCCGCTTTGCGTAATGCCCACAACCGTAATTACCGCTGCTGCAAACGAACCATCATGACCACTGCCTATGAGGGTAATTTCGTCGTCCAGATCCACCTGCAGATTACGCGCCAACACACTGCCAATGACGATTTCTTCAGCCTTTGAATCCGACAAATATCGGCCTCTCTGAATTAGCCCCGGAATAGAAGAAACCTGGGGTTCGTGCTCGGGCTCGACACCCATTACCAGAATACCGAAACTTCGATCTTCACTGGAGGCCAGTGCAAATGCCTTGCCTCGAACAGCTATTTTCACCGAATTGTTTTCGCCTTCAGTATCATTATTTGCAGCGCTTTCCCCTTCAAAATTTTTATTTTTGAGGCGATTCAGATCATTTCTTAACTGCCGAGCCAGAGTTTCCGCTTCGTCAATACTCTGACGAATTTTTCCATCATCCTTATAATTCAGCGCCAGAACCTTAAGGTGCCCGGTGAGCATGGATAGCGTATTGTCGATCATCAGACCATACATCCCAAACTGGAGCGATATCATACAGACAAGAATAATGTTGGCGAAAACCATAGCACCCAGCGTCAGCAATGTCCTTCTGGGTTGCCTCCAGAGATTCCTCCAAGCTAGACGAAAAGTGATATTGTTCAGCAGCATTTATAGGGGAAATTTTATTCTCTAGGGTTTTTCAGATTTGCCACAGTAAACAATCGATCATCTAGATCAACTTCATAATCCATTTGATTTATCTGTATTTCAGTCCATTCACCCTCAACACCCACTTTTTCCATGCGTTGACGCAAAGCGCTGGTGCGCCCACCCATTTTGCCAATCTCAAGGGTTTCCAGTTTCTGTACCAGCACATCATCTTGGTCATAGAACAGTTGCTCCAGTAAGACCCAGTCGTCGCGGATAGTTAGCACTTCCCTACCCCAGACTATGGCGGCTTCTTCCAATGGAACCGATTGAATTTGGTATACAACCTTACCATCTAAAACGCTGGTTCCGAGCAAGGTATGGGTATATTGATCAACAATATCATCAGATCGTGATACGTCATTGTTGGAAAAGTCCGAACCCATCCAACTTTGCCCCATCATTGAAGATGGAATGCGGATAACACGTCTGATTTTCGGCGAATAGCTCCACATACTATTATCCAGCAGCAACGTAGAATTATCCCGATCTTTTTTCGGAGCGGTTATCCGAATCAAAGATTTATCTGCGCCTTGAGTCCAGGCTTTCATCGACATTGTCCGTTCCCAGTCCGGCCTGTGGATCAGCATCGTCATCTCACCCACCGAAGAAACACCGCGCCAGTGATCCAGCGCTTGTTTAACAATATCTGCTGCATTCAGATCAGCGGCGTTGTTTGTTCCTACGGACAATGCAAGCAGAAACAGGACAACCGTGCATTTTTGTCGACAGACTTTTACTTTTAGATGAGTGGTAATGTGAGCTTATCAGGAATAACGGATCGATAGCATAGCAACGCCATGGTGAAAACTCCAGCAAATCAATCGGTAAAGTTGTTTGCGTTCATCTAGACTTATATCGCTCAGATTATCGATGAATTTTTGCTTGTTTCTTCCTGCATAGTCAGATCTGAAATCAGGACTTCAGATTATATTTTGCAGTTCAAGCAATATCACCTAGTCAAGGTGCAAGGCGCTGAATATCCCACGCATCACCGTTTCTTGTATATTCAAAGCGATCATGCAGTCGATTTCCGCCACCTTGCCAGAACTCGATTGACGAGGGAACAACACGAAAGCCACCCCAGAAATCGGGTAGTGGAATAGACCCACTTTTAAACTTCTCTTTCATGGCGGCAAACTGACTTAGCAAAGCTTGCCGAGAAGACAGACGGCTGCTCTGCCGAGACGCCCAAGCAGCCAACTGGCTTTCTTCCGGTCTTGAAAGAAAATATTTAAGCGATTCAGAAGTTTTAACCTTTTCAGCTCGACCGCAAATTTTCACCTGTCGTTCCAGCGCATGCCAAGGAAAATGCAAACTGACAAGCGGGTTCAATGCAATATCACTAGCCTTTTTACTTTCATAATTGGTAAAGAAAACAAAACCATCATTGTCCATCTGCTTTAGCAAAACGAATCGCTGACGGGGTTGTCCATGCACATCCACCGTGGCCACCGACATTGCAGTGGGGTCCTTAATCTCTGCATCGATGGCTTGCCTCAACCATTTCTGGAACTGATTCACAGGATTATCCTCCAGTAAATTGCGGCTCAGACCGTCTTGTAAATATTCACGGCGTAAATTATTCAGATCCATATACTGTCTTAGTCTTAGATATAATAAGTTTGTAGTGACGAACTTTCGTTGAATCGAGTATAACCGCTAAATATTTTTTCTACACCGAAATAGCAGCATGATTGCGTTACAGTAGGTAAATCTAGTGGTGGAGAAAAACCGATATAATCAGGGGTGGAAATGTGTTTTAGGCTGATAGCTGTATGTTTCTGCGCAGCCTCCCCTTCGTCCTGTTTGCCAATTTCTATGAGGATGTTCAACCGCGGCTTACGGATTAAGAGTCAGGTGATATTGTGATCCAGTTTTTGGCGCTCACTAGTGCAGCCGGTCTCATACATGCGACCAAATATTACTAGTAACATCCGCCCTTATTTACTAACGCATCTGTTTAGGAATATATTTGCAATACCACGATGCCACCATCATCCAAGCAGACGCACTAATAAAAACCACAGGCAAGGCAAAAACCTGCAAGAGAATTGCATATAGTCCAGGTGCGGCAAGTTGACTGACATCCCTATACGTTGCAAATACAGCGGTCATTTCTGATCGCTCTCGGCCTCGTACCGCGCGATAGAATAGGACATTCCCCATCCCATCCAACATTGTAGCGCCTAGAGCACTTATTACCATGAGTGAGGCCGCCAGTATTGGAATTGATGTTGCGCTATAGACTAGCATTGTCAGAATACTCGTCGTTATAAAGCCGAGTTTCAGTAGAAACTGAACACCGTATTTTCGCCCAAACCAGCCCCAAAAAGGGACGGACAAGGTCCATGCTGTGCCTAATGAAACAATAGCCGCACCCACTAATTCTCCAAGACCGACCTGAACCGCATATATTGGGGTGTAGATGACGAACATTGCCCACCAGCAAGAACGTGCGGTGACTAATCCGTAAGCTAGTCTTAGTCGCGGTTGTTTAATAAAAGCACTTATATACTGCAGTGGGTTCATATCGGATGACCCGGATCTTCGAATCTGAACGCGATTTAATCCGAGTATGCGGAAATAGCCCAGCGCAAGGAAAACGCATACGGCACTAAATATAAAAGGCGATTCATGGGATAAGCGCGCCTCCATAAGAACACCCAAAAAAGGCCCAATGGTTAGAGCCAAAACACTGGAAAATATTCGTAAAGGTTCAAATTGGGTAAGTTCTTTTCTGGGGATTCGTGCTAACACATAAAGGGTGAGCGAAACCTCTATGGCGGCGATAGAGAATATATGACAAAACAATCCAATGGCAAAATACACAGGGTCATTAAAGTACAACAAGGCCGTTGAAATAAGCATTAGTAGGCTTCCCAGCAGAAATACATGATAGTTTCCGATGGTTTTTATGAGGGCTGGCATACCGAGTGCAGCTAGGATACCGCCCGCACTCACGGCAAAGTAAAGTACGCTTGTAGTTTGGGCGTCACCAAAAATTGATAAGGCCTGCAAAGGAATAACAGAAAGAAGAATTCCTCTGGAAAGCGCCTGCACAAAGAACAGTCCGGCCATTCGAATATGTTGGCCGTTAAATGTCATATTATCTTCCTTAAAAGCATATGCATAATTTATCACCGGTGTCCCGTTAAGGAAGAAGAAAAGGCCTGATTTTCGAATAGTTTGATAAAACAGGGTTACCACTAACTCATTGAATCAAATAAAAAATTGGGCCATGGTACAGTATAATACAATTTTTAGTCCACTCCTAAAATTCACGCTAAGACATGAATTCGAGACATTGGCAAAACAGCACCATTCGGGATGTTTATTTTGTAAAACTTACCGTTGGTCTCAATTCGTAAGCCTGGTCATGGCTCGACTGTCCGGTCGTAATAACTGATATTGTCTGAAATATCAGCATACTAAACCATTGTTTATATCATCTGGGCAGTACACAGTAGTGGACCCCAAATATTGGACAGTCCTGTAGTCGCGTTCCGAGGTTAAGCAGCCATCTTGGCTGCGGATTGATAATAGATTGTATCAGGTGTCATTTTGTTTAATGCTTGATGTCTTCGTTCGG
>CAJQKF010000002.1 GCA_905478855.1 uncultured Gammaproteobacteria bacterium | reverse complement strand
GTGGTACGTGTACCTGACGATCAAACCGGCCAGGTCGCAATAGCGCCGGATCAAGTACATCGGGTCGATTAGTGGCCGCAATAATGATAACGCCCTCGTGGCCTTCAAAACCATCCATTTAACAAGTAGTTGGTTAAGTGTTTGCTCACGCTCGTCATGACCGCCACCTAATCCAGCACCACGCTGTCGTCCAACGGCGTCAATCTCATCGATAAAGATTATACAGGGAGCATTTTTTTTACCTTGTTCAAACATATCGCGAACACGGGAAGCACCTACACCTACGAACATTTCTACAAAATCGGAACCGGATATGGTAAAAAACGGAACTTTTGCCTCACCAGCTATCGCCTTGGCCAACAATGTTTTACCTGTACCCGGACTACCGGTCATTAGCACGCCTTTTGGTATGCGACCGCCTAGCTTCTGGAACTTTGAGGGATCTCGAAGAAAATCAACCAATTCACTTACTTCTTCTTTAGCTTCGTCCACACCCGCTACATCATCAAAAGTAATGTTGTTTTTATCTTCTGTAAGTAAGCGAGCCTTACTTTTTCCAAAGCCCATTGCTCCTTTGCCGCCCCCACCCTGCATCTGCCGCATAAAAAATATCCATACACCGACCAAAAGTAATAAAGGGAACCAATTAATCAGAAGATGCATTAGCAAAGAGGGGCTTTCTTCCTTTTGACTAACAATAGTTACCTTGTTCTTGAGGAGATCATTAATTAAGCCAGGGTCTCCTGGGTTATAGGTTACAAATTTCGCACCGGAAAGTGTCTCTCCTTTTATTTCTTTGTTATTGATATCTACCCTTGCGACTCTACCGTTAGTCACGTCATCAATAAACGTTGAGTATTCGATTTCATTTGAGCCTGCAGACCCGGATGGCGTGAAGTTGTTGAATACAGCCATCAACACCATTGCAATTACGAGCCATAAAACTAAGTTTTTAGTGAGATTGTTCAATTAAACACCTTGAGAGTTACATGCGAGACCTATAATTCACGCAGTCGTCATAGTTAGACATACTGGATTGTCTAGTTTTTTGAGCAGATGCTCAAGCCTTACAGACTAATTAGTTCTATTAAAAACTGATTGGATTGACAACAGATATGGGTATCGATTCTAAATCTTCAACCATTGTCATCAATAAAACCCTTAGCAACCATATATATTTCTTTACTTTCAGCTCTTGAAGCATCGGGCTTTCGAATGCCAATGGATCGAAAAAATGGTTTCATAGAGTCCATGTACGCCTTTCGTTGGGCAGATTCGAATAATTTAACAGCAAAAATACCATTTTTTCGTAATGTTTTTATAGCAATCCTAGTTGCTATATCTATTAATTCCTGGTGTTGTGCCTCATCTCGGTCCTTGATGCCACTCAAACTTGGCGACATATCTGACACAACCACGTCAACCCGCCCATCGGATATTAAATCAAGTATTTGCTTCCAAATAGCTTGGTCTGACATATCACCTTGTATGATAGATACACCAGCAATAGGCCGCATTTCCAGAATATCGATAGCGACAATGTTTCCAGTCGACCCTGTTTTCTTGACAATATACTCGCACCAACCTCCAGGAGCGGCACCCAAATCCAGAACTATTTGACCTGGACGAAATATTTTATCCCGCTGGTCGAGTTGTTCTATTTTAAACGCAGCCCGGGAACGTAAACCCTCCGCACGAGCTCTTTTCACGTAAACATCGTTAGATTGTCGCTGCAACCAGCGAGCGCTTGAATTTGAACGTGGTTTATTGTTTTTTTTCTTGACCATATGGTAACCAAAGGAAAATTTATACAAATTACGGTGAGTTCGAGTATCAACGAGCGCGCTATTCTGGAATAATCCGCCAATATTAAACAGAAGGTTCAAATAGTGAAACTCAACAGCAAAGATATCAGATATTTACGGAGTCTGGCACATAACCGGAAGGTCATCGTCAGTGTTGGCAACGATGGCATTACAAAAGGTGTGGTAAATGAACTAGATCTGTCTCTACAAAAACATGAATTAATTAAAGTTAAGCTTACAGGCGATACTCGCGATAGTAGAAAGATTTGTCTGGAACGATTGAGTGCGGCAGTTGATGCTGAAGTTGTGCAACTGATCGGCAAAATCGGTGTTTTATATCGCGCGGCTAAAACGCCCGAAATAAAGTTACCCGGTTAAGCCAAATTCGTCAGAAGTGTTCGTGCATTATTGATGTATTGTTTTCGTAATAACAATAAATGCCAACGCTTACCTCCAAGACTATTCCAAAAATAAGCTGAACGGACAGCCGCAAGCAATCCGGAGCGGATTTTAGCAACGGTTAAAGGATTCTGTAACCAGTTTTGCTCGCCCTTGACAATTATTTTCGGCTCTAATGTGCCGAGTGTTTTGATATAAATTTGATTAAACTTTTCCCAACTATCATTCGAATATGGAAAACCCAGCTCTTGAGAATGGAGATAATTCAGTTTTTCTCCCAGCGAGTTTTGGATCACCGGGGTATTTACCAATACTTTCTGAATTTGTTGCACCGCATTCGTCAATGAAAGCACTTCCACCCTATCTGAGTCCATCTGCCCCGGTCCGGAATCTTGAATAAACTTGAGTCCGGTTTTCAGTGTTTGAGCACCACCATACAATTTTTCTGGCTCTACTGTGCTAAAATCTAATACCGTGGCAACCATTCGCGTAAGCATATTTTCATCTGTAGCACCATGTCGTGCAAGTCGTTGTATTGATATACAACATTGCAAGGTTGCTGCAAGACACATTGTCTGTGCATTATTAACTTTCACGTTTGAATTGCCTAAATTTTTCTAGCGGATAGTTGAACTGATGGAGACTTCGATCGTGCATCAATTATAAATTGTTAACAAGTAAAAAACACCCGTCTCGTATAAAAACATGATCGACGAATCCTCTCATAACATCGAATATGACCTCTTGCGATTTGCATCGACAATAGAAGCGAATGATGAGCGTCTTGAAATCATCACAAAACTGGCACGCAAGGTCAATGACTGGCAAGTAGTAATATCTAACGCCGAAACAGATGGCATCGCACCAATACTTTACAAGCATCTGCTAGCGGCAAACTTCCCATTGGAGAATGCTGTTAAGAACCAATTTCGAGCGCTGGCTATTCGCCATCGACATGCGACTCCAACTCGAATTCGAGAATGCGTAAGAATTTCTGATTTGCTCGATACACGGAGCATACCGTCTGTGGCGTTAAAGGGCATCGCTTTGGCAAACGATTTGTACCCAAAACCAGAATTACGACCAATGAGAGATATCGACCTACTTATCCCTCACTTCGCAGCAGATGCAGCAAAGTCTATCGTAATAGAGGCGGGATATAAATTTGAACTCGATCAGCCTAGCCGTTTCATGGCACACCATCACCATTTGCCCAATGCCAGCAAACTCGTTGATGATTTACTTGTGAGTTTGGAATTACATATAGATGCGATAAGTGGCGATGCGCCGGGTTCAATGCGATATGATCGATTACTTAAGCCACCTCGAGTAATTTCGTCTAACTACGGTGAACTTCGGGTGCTCGATCATATCGATATGATGAATCAGCTTAGTAGACATGCTTTAGAACCCGGTACTCGTATCAAACTAATGTCCGTTATGGATATTCTTGGTTATGCCAATAAATATTTTTCGGATATAGATTGGCCGATTCTTGAACGAAAGTATCCATATTTACCTGTATTTCTAGGTTTATTGGATTTCGTGACACCTCTTCCTGCTCAATTGCGGGGCTTTATACTTAGCGACACATCTCCAAGTCAGATAGGCGAACTTATACCGACACTACGCTCACTGAATGTATCAAAAATAACATTATTGAAGGCCTGTCAAACGCTAAGTTCGCCGCCAGAATGGTGGTTTAGAAGCTATTACGGGGTTAAAGTAAATCATCGATCAAGAATATCAGCCATAATTGAGCATCGACTTAGGATTATTTTTTGGATTACAAGGAGACTATTGGCGTCGATTTGATTGGTTAATTGCCTGAATGTTACTGAGTGAAAGATCTATCACAGATTCGTTCGTAATCAGGTACAATTCGAAGTTTAGCTCCCCTCCGATACAAAATCGTTAACGTTATATAGTAGACTTAAATGAATCAACTTAATGAAATTCCAACTCCGGCAAGCGGCTATCGGGTTGAAGAAATGGATGGTGAGTTGTTACTCTACCACCCCCAATCCACTGCAACTGTTTATATGAATCAAACAGCAGCGCTGGTTTGGCAACTTTGTAATGGCGATAGAAGTGTCGGCCAAATTATTTCAATACTTGAAGAAAGCTTTCCTGACTTAGATACTGAAGTACGTGCAGATGTGCTGGTGGCGCTCAAATCATTTTCGCAACACGGTGCGCTTAAATCCTAAATGGTCGAATATTGCAGTAAAACGTTTGTTCAGCTTGGTCAGTGTGCCGTAGTTATTCGGAATTATAGTCAGTCATTAGAACCATCACTTCAATTCTTGCTTCGAGATCTTAAATCCGAAAAATCTCGAACTGAAATAGAATTCACCATCGACGATGGTAAAACAGATGCAAAGGAATATGTCATTAAACGGGGCGACAGTTTTCCTCATCGTGCTAAAACGGCGGGTGAAGTTTGCACCTACTTAATTGGTGAAATAATCTATCATTTAATCGATAAAAATGAAAAAGATCTACTTCTCCACGCGGCATGTCTTACATATAACGGTATGGGTTTATTACTGCCCGGTGTTTCTGGCGCAGGAAAATCTACAATCACAGCTTGGCTTCTGGAAAATGGATTTGGCTATTTAACGGATGAAATTGTCAGCGTAAATCTTGGAACTTGGTTGACAGAGGGCCTAGCGAGACCATTGAATATAAAATTGCTGGGAATGGAAGCGATTCGTAACGCGAAAATAGGTAAGCTGGAAAATGCTACCATTCTAGATAGCAGCATTTCTCATTTAGTTGAGCACCGCGCATTCAATCCGCATTTTGTTAGAGAAACGACCCATATTAAGGTCATTGTGTTTCCAAGATATTCGGCAACAAAAGATTTTTCTCTGACAGAAATTTCTTCAGCAAAAGTAACTCTTTTGCTTATGCAGGCATTTGTAAACGCAAGAAATCACGCCGAACATGGGTTTCACGATATTTCGAAATTTGCCAGGTCGGTTAAAGGTCTGGAGCTTACCTACTCAAATTTCGATGAGTTAGCGGCACTTAAGCAAAAGTTACTTGAGATGATGACCGATCAACGGTTTAAAAAACCTACCTCTTAAATTAGCTCAGCCTTCGTCGTTCATCAAATGCCTGATTAAGTGTGCCTGGATCCAAGTATTCTAATTCTCCGCCAACTGGGACGCCGCGCGCAAGTCTAGAAATCTGAATATCAATTTGTTCAAACAGTGAAGCAATAAAATCTGCCGTTGCCTGCCCTTCTAACGTTAAATTTGTCGCTAATACGATTTCCTTAACCTCAGATTCGGCAACTGTTTTTCGTAATTTATCGAGAGAAAGACTTTCTGGACCTATATTATCCAAAGGAGCAAGGTGTCCCATTAGCACAAAATATACTCCTGTAAACGCACCGGCATGCTCAATAGATTCGAGATCAGCCGGTGTTTCTACAATACACAACACCGACTGATCTCGTTTTTGGCTTGAGCAAATGCGACAAATATCTGATTCGCAAAAATTGTTACAGCGACTGCAATGTGACACCGCGTTGAGCGCAAATGACAGTGCCTTAACAATGTACTTTGCGCCTTCGCGGTCCCTTTCCAATAAATGAAAAGCCATTCGCTGGGCACTTTTCGGACCCACGCCGGGTAATATTTTTAAAGCATCCCGAAGTTGATCAACCGCACTTTCTAATTCCACAATTATACTCGATTACACAGGTAAATTTAGTCCTGGTATATTCAGACCGCCAGCTAATCCACCCATTTTATCTTGGGTTGTTTTTTCAACTTTTTGAACCGCGTCGTTAATCGCAGCTGCAATTAAATCTTCTATGACCTCTTTTTCATCACCAATTAACACTGGGTCAATCGATACCGATCGAACATCATGCCGGCATGTCATTACCACCGTTACCATGCCGCCTCCCGACCTGCCTTCAACCTCAATTGAAGCGAGTTCTTCCTGGGCACTTTTAAGCTTCTCTTGCATTTGCTGAGCCTGCTTCATTATATTTCCAAAACCACTGCGCATAATTTAGCTTCCTTTATGTTTCTCTGGCTGAATCGAATCATTTAATACTTCTGCATCAAATTTTTCTACAAAATCTTTAATAACTGTATCGTTTTTGAATCCTTCAATAGCATCATTTTTCTCCCGTGCCAGTTGTTCCTCACGCTTTAGTGCTGGAGTATCGGATGTGACCGAGGTGACCTTCTGCGTATCAATTGAATATTGGGAACCAAAATATTCTTTAACCATTGCGTCTAACGCTTGGTGACGGACATTGCTATATAAATGACCCACCGATTCAGACAGATTCAGGATCATTTTATTCTTGGATAGGTGGGAGAACGATAAATTCATAGCTAGTTCTCGTACTAAACCTTTTAGGTTCGTATTTTCCACAAAATGTCCCCAAGACTCCGAATCAATTTCTCCGCTCTCATTGGTTGCGCTCTTTATTTCTGAACTAACTGTTGCCGGAGCAGGATTCAAATTCTGTGATGAATGAGGCACTTCGTTAGAAAAACTATTTTTCAGTGACTGATGATTTTCAACAGCTGGGGTATTTTTATCATCTAGCCTGTTTGAAACGTTATTTTTTTTATCTGGTATGTGACTTTTTATTTCCTTGGCATCGTCGTTGCCTGCCGGTTTAAAGGCTAGCATACGGAGTAAAACCATCTCAAATCCTTGCGCAGCATCTGATGCCAAGGGTAGATCCCGTTTGCCGATTAATGCGATTTGATAAAAAAGCTGGACTACTTCACTTGGTATAGTATTGACGAGATGATGAACATTAGCCCATGTCATTTCTCGCTCAGCGGTTAATTCCGGCGCTTTTTGCAATAGGGCTATTTCATGTAACGCGGTCAACAGATCGTCGAGTGCTCTAGAAAAGTCGAGGCTGCGCGCGCGCATATGATCGACTAGTCGGAAAATAGACAATGGGCTTTGTGATAATAATCCTTCGAGTAAATCCAGCACATGGTGATCGTCGATCATTCCCAACATTCGCCGGACACGTTCCTCGGTTACTTCGCCCCCAGAAAACGCAATGCTTTGGTCTAGTAGACTTAAGCCATCACGCATGCTTCCTGATGCCGATCTAGCAAGCAATGACAAACCGGTTTTCTCTGCAACTATTTCTTCTTTCTCTAGGATTCGTTCTAATTGCCCCAATATTTCGTGTTGCGTTAAGGCGCGAAGATTGAATTGTAAACAACGTGAAAGCACAGTTACCGGCAATTTTTGCGGATCAGTGGTTGCTAATAAAAACTTTACATGGGGTGGCGGCTCTTCCAATGTCTTCAATAACGCATTGAAACTATGCCCCGAAAGCATATGCACTTCGTCTATTAAGTAGACTTTATAAGCGCCTACTGTTGGTGCATATTGAACATTATCGAGCAGTTCTCGAGTGTCGTCTACTTTGGTCCGAGAAGCTGCATCAACTTCCAGCAGATCAATAAAACGTCCTTCGTCAACGCTCACGCATGTTCCACACTCGCCACATGGTCTAGAGGACATACCACGTTCGCAGTTGAGAGATTTTGCTAGTAGTCGAGCCAGCGTCGTTTTGCCAACGCCTCGCGTGCCTGTGAATAAAAAAGCATGATGAACACGATTATCATCTAGAGCATGAGTAAGCGCATTAACGACATGTTCCTGCCCGACAACTTCATCAAATCGACTCGGTCGCCATTTGCGTGCTAGTGCTTGATAAGTCATTGGATTACTATGAGTAAATGCAAGTTTAACCTTAAGTTACAAAGCTCTTGGAAGTTACATAAATACTGGTGGCGGCAATGACCAGCCGTACCCAAGCACCCGGCGCGATTACTACGGCTGCTTCCTTCCGGATCTGACCGGATTCGCAATCTGCCGCCACTCGGGTGGCCGGACATTGCCACCATAATGATATTATTACTGTGGATTGAAATTTTCTACTTCGAAAATTTAGACTTCCGTTATATCAAGCCCAATCGAGCTAAATATTCTATCATAGTCTGGGAGACTACCTTACAAACCAGATTAACAGATAGTATTAAAAATTATGGCGGAGAGAGAGGGATTCGAACCCTCGATACGCTATAAACGTATACACACTTTCCAGGCGTGCGCCTTCAACCACTCGGCCACCTCTCCTATTCTCACTCATTTGTGTAAATACTCGAAGATTCCTTACGAGCATTTACCAACGGCGCGGAAGATTAAACCACGTTGCTGTATTTAGCAATGGTCTTATTAACCAATAAGTGCCGTTAAGCCTTCAATTA
>CAJQKF010000001.1 GCA_905478855.1 uncultured Gammaproteobacteria bacterium | reverse complement strand
TATCTATCTTGTGAATTTGGAAAAAAGCAAGAAGAGCCCGTATACGAAATAAAAGCCGTAGGCTATCTACACACCGAAACAAACACCGTTCGCCATTTTCGATATTCGGTAAGCACTAAATACTACCCTATTATGAAACAAATTCTTACCGCAGTTATCTAAACAAGACTACAATGCGCCCATGAATAACATCCAATCCTCGCTTAGTCGCGCTATTTTTATAATGTTAGTCGCGATTTTTCTGTTCGACATCATGGGTGCAATCATAAAATATCTAGGCACGCGATATCCTGTGCAACAACTATCAGTATATCGAAACCTGTTTGGAGTTATACCCAGCATAATCATCCTATATTTCTCCAAGCAATGGTACTCTGACGGCCGCCCTATTTACATACGTCAATGGCGACTAGGCCTTCTTCGCGGCTGCGCTGGTACCTTTGCCCAATTTTGTTTCTACTTATCCCTAGTTAAACTGGAATTTGCTACCGCATCAGCTATCGCATTTTGCGGTCCTTTGTTTATCACTGTGCTATCTATTCCATTGCTTAAACATCGTGTTGGATATTGGCGTTGGTCTGCTGTAGCCATTGGTTTTTGCGGTGTTGTATTAGTCATGAAGCCAACCAGTGATGTATTCACACTTTATGCATTACTGCCAATTTGTGCTGCACTTGGCTACGCTACCATCAGCGTTAGTTCTCGGCTATTTGACGAGAGTTTGCCCACTGCAGTAATTAATATCTACGCGGTAGCAGGAACACTAGTATCATCAGCTCTGGTTTTGTTCACCACCAGCGAATATGTCACCGTTGTTTCAACACAAGACTGGTTGTTACTTCTCGCAATGGGTAGTGCTGGCGGTGCTGCGGTGTTCTGCTTAATATACGCTTATCGTTTAACGGAGCCCAGTAATCTTTCGCCTTTTGAATATTTTGGCATACCAATGTCGTTCATAATCGGCTGGGTAATATTCAATGAAGCACCTTTTGATCGTCTAATTCCAGGCGTGTTTCTGATAATCGCCGGTGGATTAGTTATTGTTTGGCGAGAAAGAGCACTAGGTAAATAGCAAACATACCCTAGATAGAATGATCATCTGCGAATATACTCGGACAATAAAGTCGATGACGTTTACCCTATATTTATTCGGTATGACTCAAGTGCAAATTAGCACTAGCAAGTTACTGGTTTGCGCATAAACGACTAAAACATCCACATGTTAATTGACACATATTTTCTATTAAGTTATTGGAAGAATGAATAGAACTTTTTACAGCATCGACGAAGCACGCCTGCTCGCGCGAAAACGAGTTCCAAGAATCATGTTCGACTATGTCGATGGAGCCGCCGGTGATGAACAATCGGTTGCATTAAATAGGAGTGAACTGGACAAGATTCGATTACAGCCGCGGGTTCTGGTAAATGTTGAATCACGAACGGCTGCTCATAGAATATTCGATCAAGACTATAAGCTCCCGTTTGGAATTGCACCGATGGGTATGTGTAATCTCACCTGGCCGAAAGCTGACCAGCTTTTGGCAGAAGCAGCTGTCAGACACGGAATTCCGTTAGGTCTATCAACTATGGCCTCTACTTCGCTGGAGTCAATTGCGTCAATTGCAGCAGAAAATACCTGGTTCCAGTTGTATGTGAGCCAGTCGCTAGATTTGGCCGTTGAACTCGTTGAAAGAGCGAAAAGATCGGGATATAAAACTCTAATTTTAACGGTCGACGTACCCCAAGTTGCACCGCGTCGACGCGAATTGCGACACGGTTTCAAAACACCGTTCAAAATGGGTATTCCACAATTTGTCGACTTCGCATTACATCCACGTTGGTCTCTCACCTCATTGATTACGGGTGTACCTGAATTAGCAAATTTCAATCAAAAGTCGTCCCACGGTACATTTGACCGAACCGCAAGCCGTGGCGCCGTGGATCTTGATTTTGTGCGCCGCCTTAGGGATCTATGGCCGGGTAAATTAATTATTAAAGGTGTGATGTCCGCGGTCGATTCTTTGATGATTAAAAATACCGGTGCAGATGCAATATACGTATCTAACCACGGCGGACGACAACTGGATAGCGCTCCGGCAGCTGTTAGCATGCTGCCAATAATTCGACAGGCTGTGGGCAAAGACTACCCGCTCATCTTCGATAGTGGAGTGCGCGGAGGCGAAGGCATCATTAAGGCCCTTGCATCAGGAGCTAGCTTTGTCATGCTCGGCAGGCCATTCATGTATGCAATTGGTGCGAACGGCGCAAGGGGATTGGATAATCTGATAAACATTCTCTCAAGTGAAATTAATGTAACGCTAGCACAACTAGGAAAAATATCTATCAGTCAGCTAGACCACAATTGCTTACTATAGGCCTAAACACAACATGAAGTTTTGTTTACCAGATCTGCTCCATTGATAAAGGTGCCGATTGGTTTTTGATTCCGAACTTCAAACGAGTTCTTAGCTCAAAACTTTTTGCCAATATTTCTGCCGAATCGAGCGCTTTGTCAAGTTCAGAGCCACAGTAATAATCAAGATATTGCTCTGCTAAATTTGCTTCCTTTTGTTCTAGTAGAATTATTGAAGTTTTAGCGATTGTTGATTGTTTCGTTAGCAACTCGCTCTCCAGTGCTATCCATATCTCCTGTAATTCATCAGCAAACTCTTCAGGGTTTTGCAGCACGAGATACATGAGCCGTTTATATATGGCCGTTGCCGAACGGGTCGACTCAACCCCTTGAGAAACAGTACTCAGCGATTCAGTTTCTCCCTGTTTATAGTGTCGCATATCCATAAACCGTGATGATTCGCCCACACTTAAATAACGGTGTTTACGATATTCAAACGGAACCTCCTGCATACCCATATAAACTGGAGTAAAAGGTGCAGCCATCGCGCCAATATGGGCATGCCACATCATTCGTAACATTGAATACTTTTGCTCTCTCAACGGAACAACTTGACCGTAGCCTGCGGTATCCCCCGTAAGTTTCGGAGTTCTTACTGCCCACATAACATCCTCAATACCGATTCGCTCCGGGCGTGAGGCAAGATCTAACATTTGCGACTCGATCCATTTCACACCATCCCATTTTTGCTTACCATCACCATAAATAAGATTCGCATTAAACTCCATATCTCGATCAGAGTTGAACCATCCCTTAGATACTGCAAAGGAAACAAAGTTACTTGAATACAGGTAATCTGGGTGTTCGAGTTGGTCAATAGGCACCGACAAAATATAGCCCGGCCTCGACGCCCGAATAGAGTTGTCACCCAGTCGTTCAGCGGCCCACAACCCTTGTCCTCCGGCAAACTGAATAACAACCCAGGCTTCGTCGTCATCTGCGATTAGGTGAGAATTACCACCATAAGTCGACTCACCAAATTCGCCGATCAATGCGCCTATCAACTCCACACCTTGTCGTGCAGTTTCAGCTCGCTCCAAAACAAATCGCGCGAGATCACTGTAATTTGGACCGCTTTGCGTTGTAGGCGTCATATCAATTAATTCTTGTCGCGACGTTGACCATATATCCCGAACGGCTACACCATATTCATTAAGACCTCCATTGGTTATCGGAGCGAGAACGCCTTTGTAATAGCTATAACTAACTCGCAGATGTCGCGCGGCATGAGCCGATTGAGGAACTGTCGAGCGCACACCGGGCATGTCTGCGGTATGATCCACTCCAACCGGAACATTCTCAGCAGAATCAAGGTCCGCTGCGGGAATCAACTCAAGCCAATGGGAAGACGGCTCATCTCCATATCCGCCAAGATACGAGATACCGTCCCGCGTGAGGTTTTTACCAATATATATACCGTAGCTCATACATTTCCTAAATATTGAAAAATTCGACCAATCCGACTATCTAAGTCGTAATGATGACTTCTGGCCCGAAAAAACATTCTCATCAAAAAATGAATCACGATCCACTTTAGTCAGACTCGTAAATTAAGGCTTATCGTCTCGCGCATTAGAATCAAGACTCATAATGGCCCGGCCCAGATGATCATTTAACTGCTTATCAAAACGACTAGTCGCTCCAACATTTTCCACACGAGTATAAGCAGGCCATTGCAATGGAGCGACGGGCTCAGGTGTATCGCCAACAATAGTTACCCGTTGAATAATCCGTTGTTGATTAAAATCATTGAGTACAAAGTGCTGTGTACATCGATTATCCCACATCGCTATCGTGCCCTCCTGCCAGTGATATCGAACAGTAAACTTCGGGCTTGTCACCCATCGTGTTAAATAATCCAATAACATTCGGCTTTCCGAATGGCTCATTTCTACAATACGGCGCGTAAAGTGCTCATTAACAAATAGCGCTTTTTTCCCCGTCACCGGATGAACACGAACAACAGGATGCACTGCAGTTATTTCCGGCTTTCCATGAGGCTCAGCATCATGCAATGCAGATAGCCCTTCACATAAATTTTGCAATGGTTGCGATAAAGCGTCGAATGCCGCACAGGTATTCGCCCACATAGTATCGCCACCAACCTCTGGGCATTGGATCATATTTAATATCGACATTATTGACGGGTGTTGGTCAAAGGTAATATCGCTATGCCACTCATCAGCAAGACCGCCATGACTAGCAGCCAACTCGAATACTTCTGGGTGATTGAGGAAAGGGTTTTTGAGATTAGGATGACATTCCAATTTCCCAAAGTGTCGACCAAATGTAACGTGTTGCTCCACCGAAAGATGTTGGTTCAGAAAAAAGAGTACCAAATGTTCGGCTAGCAACTCCTTAATATCTTCAATGCCCTCTTCCGAAATCGACGGCAACTCTATATCACTCACCTCAGCGCCAATCGTTCCAGCTAGACGTTTAATCATCCAATGCTTATTCAAAACTCCCTCCCGGACAATATTAAATAAATACAACCTGAATATTTTTGGACGTTTATTTTACTGCAAAAATGAGTATTCATAACAATCGACGTTACACGCTATGAAATAACCAGAGGCAAACAAATCAGCAAGGTCCCTAAAGATATGAACATAACCTTTAACCACCACTTAGCTATGGCGATTACGCCGTGAGAAATAAATATCAAACCTGCGCCTACTTGAAAAAATGCTACTAACGCTAAAAATGGCATTTGCTCCAAGCGTATCAAATTCGGGTTTATGATCATTGATAATGGAATGATATATAAACCAATACCCAATGACATTGCCGTTATCGCAACTTTTAACCAGTTTTCACCCACCATGCCAGCTGAGATAAAAACAGCGCCACAAACCGGCGGTGTAATGGTGGATAACAATGCAAACCAAAATATAAACAAATGCGCTTGCAACGGTTCGAGCCCAAGACTTATCAGCGCCGGTCCCGCAACTGATACACAAATCACATACGCTGCGGTAGTCGGTACTTCCATACCGAGAATCAGACAGGCGATAGCTGTCAATAACAATGATGGCCAAAGTAATCCACCTGAACCAGATAGAATCAGCGACGTTATTTTCACACCAAGACCGGTAATACCGAGCACACCGACGACAATAGAAGCACAAAGAATAATCGCCGCAATCATCGAGACCTGCTTAGCCGAGGTAAGCAAAGCCGATTCCAAACGTAAGCCTATGTCACGCAGCCGAAAAATAAACTGATCATCAACCAACAACAACAATAAGCCCACAATGATCGCCAGACATGCAGAGTATTGAGGAGTAAAATTTCCTACGAACATGCCACCCAATAACACCGTAAATGGTATTACAAAAAATCCTGTCGTAATAACCACATCCTTGCGATCAGGCAGGTCCGACTTGGTTACGCTTTTTAATTCGTATTTCTTCGCATAAGCATTGATGCCCACCCAAACAGCAACGAAATATAGAATCGCGGGTAGTAAGGCAGCAAGAACAATCTCGGTATAAGGGACACGTGTAAGCTCAACCATAACGAATGCCCCCGCACCCATTAGTGGAGGCATTATCTGACCACCTGATGATGCTACCGCCTCAACCGCCGCGGACAATCGGCGCGGATAGCCAAGCAGGGTCATGGCAGGTAAGGTAATTGCACCTGTTGATGCTACATTGGCAGAGGCGGACCCCGAAATAGAACCAAATAAAGCTGAAGAAATTACCGACACCTTTGCCGCACCGCCATCCAATCGACCTGCAGCTGCGGTAGCTAAATTCATAAAACCCTTGCCTGCCGCACCTGCATTAAGTACAGCACCAAAAATAACGAAAATAGAAACAACACCAACCGAAACACCGGTCAAACTCCCCCATAAACCGCCCTCCGCGATGGTTAGGGTGCCAAGAAAGCTAGCAAGTGGAAGACCGGAATGACCAAACTCCCCAGGAATATATTCACCGAAAAACCCATATAACAACGCACATAATGCAACCATAGGCAGAGGCCAACCAATTACACGACGAGCACCTTCAACAACTGTTATCAATAAAACAGTAGCAATAAGAACTTGGCTTGAGTTCTGCAGAGAACCGTATTGATCTGAAAGATAATCATGTTGTATCGCGACCCAGATACAACATGCTATTCCAACCACCGCGAGCAACCATCCACTTACTTTTAAAAATGAACCCGATACTGCGGCGCCAAGAATAAAAATCCACGGCAATATAAGGGCCATGTGTAGTGGGCGACTAACAAGATTGGGAACCAATCCCGAAAAAATAAGCGCGATGTGATACACAACCAATAAGGTTGCAAACGACAACTTAGTCCATCGTACTAAATAGTTGGTAACAACTTGTTCGCTCATAAAACTTTATTAGCATGTTTAGTCAAACAAGAAAGCGCCGATAATGTATCGGCGCTCACTCTGTAATTTAAAAAATATGGATGACCAGAATACTACATTTGTGCCTCGCTTAATGTCACACCAGCTTCCTTATAATAGCGAATAGCACCAGCATGTAACTTACCGGTGATATTCTCCATTAATCCTTCATTAACGCCATTCCACCATGCTGCAGCCGAACCCATTGATGCTTTTTGGTCCCAATAATTTTTAGTCAATGCATAAGCCGTATCTTCATCCATAGCCGCTGTTGTATACGCTACCACAGGTAATGAGGTCGTCGTAATATCGGCATCCTGACCCGAATACGTTCCTTTTGGGATAATTAGACGAGTGCGTTTAGTTTGACTGATTTGCTCATCATTCAATGATAGAACATGCACACCAACTGACGCTGCAGCTTCGATTACGTTAGGTGCAGGAAAAGAACCGGCCGTAACAAAACCATCTATCTGCCCATTTTTAAGTGCGGAAACAGCATTCGACAATTCAACATTTGCCAATTCAACCTTACCTTCAAGACCGAACAACCCCAAGTATTTTTTACCTTCCTTTGCACCGAATGAGCCTTTCCCTAGCAAAACCGTTTTGCCTTCCATGCCAGCAAAGTCAGTCACCCCACTATCTTTTGACATAACGAAGTGCATTGTTAATGACGGGATCGGAAATAGCGCGCGAATATCATTAAACTTCGGATCGCCTTTGTCCTTAAACATTGCCTTACCACCTTGTGCCAACCGCACAAGAACCGGAGGAGTAGTGAAAACATAATCCGCTCCACGTACCTTCGCTTCCATTACATTCTGCACTGAGCCCTGGCTTTCCTCTACCGTTACAATTATGTCGCCGTTAGAAGCTGATTTCATCGCTTCAGAAATTTGCACTGCCATCTGATAATAGGACGAAGTCGTCTTAGCAGATTTAAAAGTCACCCGTGTTTCCGCATAGGAGTTTTGCGCGAAAGCAAATATGCCGACTAAACACGTTATGGCGCCAAGTTTATTTTTGGTTAACATAATAGTACCTATTTATTGGTTATTTATTAATTGAAGAACTGAGAAAAGTAGTATTCTGGCAAATTTATTACGGTAATAATTTAATTTCCAGCATACACAAACGTTATCATAATTTGAGTGCCGCGCTCATTGAATTCTTCGAAATATTTATCACTCAAATATCGTACCTAAGATTTAACACTTGCTTAAAACAGATAATAATATCCTGATTTCAACTCGATTTATGGCACTCCATGTTTTCCAATTCACCTATACTAATTGGAAATAACAGTAAAAAAACCTCAGGAACTATGATTATGCTCGAAAATAAAATAGCTATTGTGACCGGCGGTTTACAAGGCATGGGTTTAAGTATTGCAGAGGAACTTACGCGCCAAGGCGCGAAAGTAGCCGTTGGCTCACGACAAGGAGACAACCAACACGCGTCAAAAGCAGCACTTAAAGCTGTTGGCGACAACGGCATGGTGGCTGCGCTTAATGTGCAGAGTTCGGAGTCTGTGGAAGAATTCGTGCAGAAAGTACGTGATACGATTGGAACACCAAACATAATTGTAAACGCTGCGGGAGTTTCCGTTCACCAAACTATTTCCGGACACTCAGATTCCGATTGGGAATCAGTTATTGATACCAATCTAAGTGGGCCATTTCGAGTTATCCGAGCTTGTATCGACGACATGAAAAAAAACAAATGGGGACGAATTGTTAATATCGCGTCGACTGCTGCGCGTACCGCCGCCGAAACTCATGCCGCATACTGTGCCTCAAAAGCGGGACTGGTCGGCATGACCAAGGCCATCGCCATAGAGGGCGGCCCCTTTGGTATAACCTGTATTGCAATCAGCCCCAGTTGGGTGGAGACAGATATGCTTCGAGGAAGTGCACAAATTCAAGCGCAAAAAGCTGGGCGAACCATAGAAGAAGAGATCTCTCTAATGGCGAAATCTAACCCTCAAAATCGCATAATTCAGTCAAGCGAGATTGCCGCACTCACGGCCTTTTGCTGCTCAAATGCGGCTGCTGGCTTGACCATGGAAGACATACAGGTGAATGCTGGAGCTCTTTGGTAGGGATCACGTAACCACTTATGGCGGTTTTTTAGCATAAAGTATCGTTTTGTTGTAGATATTTACCCACGTAAAACGGTACATTGCACACTATTGAAACTTACACCTTCGGAAAAAAATCATGCCACTTGAAGCTAATCGCGAACTTTTTATAACCTGTGCTGTAACCGGTGCCGGTGGCAGTCAAGACAAATCTCCCCATGTTCCAAAGTCACCCAAGGAAATTGCCGATAGTGCTATCGACGCGGCCAAGGCCGGCGCCGCTATCGTTCATTGCCATGTGCGTGAACCAGAGACCGGCATTCCCAGTCGCAAGGTGGAGTATTACCGAGAAGTGACTGAACGCATTCGTGATTCAGACGTTGACGTGGTACTGAATCTAACTGCTGGAATGGGCGGCGACATCCTTTTTGGATCAGCCGAAGAGCCTCTACCCTTCAGGCCTTCGACCGACATGGTTGGTGCCACCGAGAGAACTGCACATTTGGCGGCTTGCCTTCCGGAAATATGCACATTAGATTGCGGCACAATGAATTTTGCCGAAGCCGATTATGTAATGACAAACACTCCCGGAATGTTGAGAGCGATGGCTACCATCATGACTAATCTTGGATTACAAATCGAAATTGAAGCTTTTGACACCGGACACCTCTGGCTTGCCAAACAACTTGTTAAAGAAGGGGTTATTAAAGATCCGGTTATGGTGCAGTTATGTATGGGGGTTCCATGGGGAGCGCCGGATGACCTAAATACGCTAATGGCAATGGTAAATAATATCCCCGAGAACTGGACCTACTCAGCATTCGGCCTCGGCCGTAATGAAATGCCCTACGCAGCCGCCGCAATGCTCATTGGTGGTAATGTGCGCGTAGGACTAGAAGATAACCTTTATTTGGAAAAAGGCGTATTTGCAACCAATGCCGAATTAGTAGAACGCTCTGCTTCAATCGTAACAAATATGGGCGCTAGAATATTAAGCCCAGCTGAAGTTCGCGAGCGCCTCAACCTCACTAAACGTGCTCCGGCAGCGGCATAAACTACGCAAAAGAGACAAGAAAAAGCCCGACTTAACTCGGGCTTCTTTACAATACCAAGTTTATTTGATCTAGCTAGGTTTTAGTCGCCGAAAGCAATCCACCAGCTGATGCTTTTATATTACTGCACTCGCCACCACTTGATGAAATATTTGCCTGAACCTTATTATTTAAAACACCACCCGAAATTGTGAGTGTACCGTCACAACTGAAACCTGCATTTCTAAGTGTATCATTTATACGAAAAGTCCCCGTACTGCTTAGGGGACCTTCAGCGCGAAGCTCGTTCTGAAAATCTAGAATTATTTTACCGTCACTAGTGACTGTCGCTACTACCGTAAAACTTTCTGTTTCGCGTTCAGTAGTAATTAATAAATCGACAGAAACTGTAATGGTAGCTGACCCCCTATAAGTGCCAACCAGCTTGCTTAAATCAACTGCGGTTGTACTCACCTCAACTGGCGGGCCCCCACTATTACTGCCACCGCCCCCACACCCGAGGAGGAATGCAATAAGACCCGCAATTAACCAACCATTAAATTTCATTTGTTACACCCATTAGTTTTGAAGAGTTAATCATGTGCCGATCAATCTCCCCTTTTAGCCATTTTACACAGATGATACTGAATTTATGCAGGACAGCCATTAGTTGCCCGACCAATGGTCCATTCAAACAGAGTAAGCGGCATTTCTCTGAAACCGACCAATGGTTTTCTTTATCCGATACTCATTCGCCACACAGACACCGTTTTTTATCATCGATTTAGCAATTCTGGAATGAGGTCGAATGTGATGCTTTTCGAATCGAATACGACGTTTCAGGTTATCAAATTCAGAAAGCTTCGAATCATAATCCAGACTCACACCAACACAGACCTGCTCGGTAGGAAAGTGCGCGTCAGAACCAATAGCCCACCCAATATCCGTACCCCGATATTGCTTTGGTAGGTCATAGGTATATTCGATTTTTTTACGGAATGCAGAATTAAAATCGACCGGTATTCTAGAATTCATCAGCTTTCGTAAAGATAGTGATGAACCATTATGTATTTCTACATAATCCACACTGGCTAATAAACCAAGGTACTCATCAGTCTCCATCTTATTTCCAGCACCCGTTTGCCCCATGGTGAATGGATGAGGAACAATGGTTACACAATCATGATTAGAAGCTATTTGTGCGGTGTCTTTTATCGACCACTCGAACGCATGTAAATCAGATAGTCCGCTTTGCAATTCTCGCTCTCCGCGAAAGAGATAGATTACTTCGACACCCTCAGATGAAAGCGCCTCAATACCGGCTATCACTTCAGTACCTGTTTCTCCACCAACGTCGCGCAGATACAGATATGCATCAACCGGCGCCTTATAGACATGCTCCGTTGACGCAATAATATCCACAGGCTTACTATTCAACGCATTTTTGATACGTTTCATGCGGCGTTGCCGTTGTGGCGCGCTCATACGATGGATATTAGTATGATAATGTAGATCAGCGGTTTTCAAAGCACCATCCGAAGTTCGGAGTAACTACTCCGACCTGCTATGTTTTTTTGCATTTGTGGTCAACTAGTTAACTTGTATTTTTAAAAAAGGTGCCAACTTTTGCGATATATGGATCATGATTCTATTTAGTTACATTCGCTAAAACAAGTTATTTGTTTACCACAACATGACAGATACAGCATTGCTACCAATAATGCGTTTAAAGTCGTATAAGACCCTCAGATAAAATGGATATAAAAATCACGTAAAGATTGCCCTTCCAAATGAGAAGTTGCTTCAATTTCATCACGCTTTATACATACTAAATTATCGACCAACGTTTCACCCACGGCAGTACGTAAGTCAGTATCCGCCCGCAAATCGTCTAATGCCTCACCGAGGCTTGAGGCAACACATTCGTTTGTGTCAGTGGTCTCAAAACAATCCCCGGTTTCTGCGGCTTGCAGCGGATATTCATTAATAAATCCCAGTCGCGCGGCCTGCAAGACAGTAGCTACAGCAGTATATGGATTAGATGCGCCATCCGCCATGCGGTGCTCGATTCGTGCACGCTCAACAGATTCCGTCGAAATTCGCGTGGTCACACCACGATGATCGTTTGCCCAGTTTTTCCAATAACCGGCTAAACAGGCCGGCTGCAGACGTTCGTAGGAGCAGACCGTAGGTGCAAGCAATGCAGCCATACCTTTGTGATGATGCATCAAACCAGCAATACATCCACGAGCCAGCTCAGATAGTCCATCATCGGCGTTGCCATCCGCAATTACATTGTTTCCATCTTTGTCTTCAAAACTAAAATTGATATGAAACCCTGACCCACCGATATCTTCCACGGGCTTCGGCAGAAACGTCAATAACACTCCAAATTCTAATGCCGTCTCTCTCGCCATCAATCGAAATAAAAATACATCATCTACAGCCTTTAGTGCGTCATCAAATGTCAGTGTAAATTCAAACTGCGGTGCATCAAATTCAGAGGTAGACATTTCTAAATTAAACCCAGCCTGCTCGGAACGTTCCCATATCGCTTCGACAAAACCGGTAGGGTCAGCCATTGGACCTGTGCTGTACACAAAAGCTGCTGGTGTCTCCAACGGTTCGAGTTGTCCACCGTCTGTAGAATAAAAAGCGTAGGTTTCCAGCTCAATGCCAATCTTCGGTTTATAACCCAATGCTTCCCATTCTTCTATTGCGCGCTTTAGCGCGGTGCGTCCCGATACATCCAGAGGCTTGTTCTGTGTGTCGTATAAATCCGCAATTACCACACGAGAATGAGACTGCCAGTCTTCACGTATATCTTCCTCTTTAAAACGGGCAATCATATCTGGTAATCCATCCAGCATAGCGGAGCCAGGTGCCGGCACTAAACCTTTAGCGTAAGTTACACCAAACGTTGTCTGGCAAAAACGGGTTTCGCCGGTTGAAGCCTTGCTTAATGGTAAGTATTTACCACGAGCCAGATTCAAATGGTCGCAGAACAATACTCGAAGTTTGGGTTGAATCATATTCAATTGCTCTCTTAAATTAGGGTATGTTGTAATCTTACTGAGCGTTTATAGCGTAATTCGAATCGGCAGTTGTTTTATGCCACCGACAAAATTGGATCGTAAAAAAGTATGATCTCCGCTCTGCGTAATAGCAGATACCCGACTAACCAGAGACTTCAATAAAATTCGCACCTCAAGTCTGGCTAACCACATACCCAAACAAACATGAGGGCCACCCTGACCAAAGCCGAGGTGCGGATTAGGTGTACGAGCAATGCCCACCCTATAGGGATGTTCAAAGACATCTGAATCACGATTAGCAGACACAAACCAAAGTACCACTTTGTCGCCTTCCTTAATTTTCTGATTGCGAAGTGTTACGTCTTGTATCGCTGTGCGTCGAAAATGCATTGCGGGAGAAGCCCAGCGAACAAACTCATCCGGCAGGTTTTTCCAAGTTTCGTCTGTTGCTTGTTGTAATTCTTGAAGTAAGCCCTGCTGGTTAGCAATAGCGTGTATTGCCCCTGCAATCGTATAGCGTGTTGTATCGTTTCCAGCCGCTACCAGCAAACAAAAAAAGTTTCGAAACTCAGCATCTGATATGACCTCACCACGAGAATTTGGTTGAGTAATCAGACTCAAAACTCCCAACTTGTCCCGACTACGAACCTTCGACTCCATCAGTTTGGTGGCATAATTCCACAACTCTACACCAGCAGGAGATCTAAACGGCATTAGTCGATAGGCATCGGTATCGTCCTTATCAAGAACATGCTTACTAAAATCAGGATCTGTGTTTGCGATCAGTGCATCGCCTTTTTCGACTAACCAATCAAGATCTTGATCAGGTACACCTATTATTCTGCCCAGCATCCGCATAGGCAATTGACGCGCTATTTTTTTAACCGCATCTACTTCGCTACTCTGTAATGCTTCATCGAGAATCTGATCACAGAGTTGCTGTATGTCTGCTTCAAACTGGGCAACAACAGGACGTGAAAACGCTTTCGCCACCAGCATACGAGTACGACTGTGTTCAGGGGGGTCAGTTTCCTGAAAGGTGCGGCGCGCCAGATATTCTTCGTAAGTTTGGTCTTCCAATCGAATGCCCTGGGCAGAGCTAACTCGTCGAAAGTCTCTATTTAACAACATGATATCTTCATGTCGAGTAATCGACCAGAAACCTTTATGATTTCCACCATCACACCAGCTAACTGGGTCTTCCTTACGTAATCGGCAAAAAGTATTATACGGTGCTCCATTAATAAAAGAATCATGATCAGAAAGATCTGCATAACTATCATCGTTAGGAGTAAATACCGTCATTATTATTCTTTACAATTAATGCGAGTGAATTCTATTAACCAATAACCAGAATATAAAGGAAAATTCTGGCTACGTGTTATTTAATTTAAATCAACTGTTTTATTATATCTCAACACACATAGAAAGTTTTTAATCAAAAGTGAGATACTTAATCACCGATTAATACATATATACAGTGAAATTAGTATAATCTCGCATTGCAATCGGGATCAGCCAAACTTAGATCTAACACCCTAGGTAAAATGCGAACGCTTTGGTATTTCATATAGCTACTGATGTTTCCCATAATGCGAACCATTAACCATAAAAATATTCGACCGTAAGAAATCTAATAATCAACTAAAAGCCGTATGATTAAATCCATAGGAATATTACTCGTAAATACCGACCGTTCGGACTTTGCAAAACAATTTGATAGTGACGAAGTTAAATTTAAAAAGCTACTGATCCCCTATCGACCAGACTGGAAGCTCAATATCATCCCAGTTATTGATAATATTTTTCCAGATGCTATCGATGCAAACGATGCATATATTATTACCGGTAGCCCTGCATCTGTTAATGATTCTCACTCATGGATACCCAAACTTTATGAATTTATACGTGAACTGAATACCCATAAATATCCAACTATCGGAATTTGTTTTGGTCATCAAGTTATCGCAAACGCATTGGGCGGTAAAATAGCATCTAACCCAAGTGGCTGGTCACTTGGAATGGAAGCAACTGAATTCCCTTCAAGATTGGGGTGGATGCAACCAACGCAGTCCAGCTTAAATCTATATTCAGCGCATACGGAACAAGTTATAGAACCACCTAATGGTGCGACCATTATTGGCACCAGTGCCAACTGTCATAACGCCGCGTATGTTATTGACCGGCACATAATGACAACACAATATCACCCTGAAATGAGTTTGGATTTCATCTCCAACCTCGTGGAGCATTTACAACCAAATATACCCAAGGATGTTTTTACTACCGCACATAAACAACTAACTCAACCTTGCCACAGGGCGCTCTTTGCGCGCTGGATGGTAACTTTTCTAGAACAATCAACGTCTCACACCGCGTAGGACAACGTAGATACTGGATACCACGATAACTAGCATTCCTAGAATCGTTAGGCCAGTGGGCACATCACCCCAAACCACATATCCCCAGAACACAGCACTAACAACACCCACATAGACGAATGGCGACACGAATGATAATTCTCCACTCCGTATCGCCGCAATTTGAGTAAAAAATCCCGCACATAGAAGGACCGCACTTATCCCAAGCCAACCAATATGCGACCATTCCACCGTCTGCCATCGGCCAAACGACAGTAATAACCCCACTGCCGAAACACACACCAATGTTGGCAGTGTGATGTACATCGAGTGTAAGTTAATATCGACTTTGCGGGTTACGATATCGCGAACCGAAACGAAAAAAGCGGCAAGCAAAGGCAACACCATTACCATTTCAAACGATTCAGAAAATGGGTTAGTAACAAGTAGCATGCCGACAAACCCAAGCAATAAAGCCATCCATCGAGCTACCGGCACTTTCTCCGACAAAAAAATTACCGCAAGAATTGTAAGAAAAAATGGTGATGTCCATACCAGCGTAGACACCGTAGCAATTGGCAACAATACAAGTGCAGAGATAAAACATAGTGTGGCACAAGTTTCACAAAAAGCGCGTCCAACAACCCAAAATGAATAACCTTGTTTCGGTATTAAGGGTCGGCCGCTGACTATGATTACGCCACTAAAGATTAAACTTGCCAGCAGGCCTCGTATAAAAAGAAGCTGTCCAACCCCTAGATCATCGCTAGCAAGTTTTAGAATCACGTCATTAGCGGAAATCAATAACATTGAAAACACCATAAGCAGTGCAGCTTTCGAGTTATTAACTTCCACAGATTTGAATATCATTAATGAAAATATTCATAGCTAGATACATCCACTCAATATAACTCCACATAGCCCAGTCAAGATGTGAATAACTATGTGTAGGTTAAATAATTAACTTAATTGAATCCAAGCGGTCTTGAGATCTGAATATTTATCAAATGCATGCATGGATTTGTCATGTCCGTTGCCTGATTGGCCGACACCTCCAAGCGGCACAGTAATATCCGCACCACCGTAACAATTTACATGTACAAGTCCACTACGTATTCCCCGAACCATTCTATGCGCTAAAGATAAGTTACTTGTCCACACCGCTGAGGCAAGTCCATAAACACTATCATTGGCGATCGAAAGAGCCTCATCAGCGTCGGTAAATTTACTAACTGCCAAAACAGGCCCGAACACTTCTTCACGAGCAAGTTCCATATTCTGTGTGACACGATCAAATATAGTAGGCTGCATATAAAAACCGCCCGACTCCTGATGCAGAGCTTGCCCGCCAATTAAACAATGTGCCCCCTCATCTAGGGCCCGCTGAATAAACCCCTGACATCGCTCCAACTGCCGACCACTATTTATAGCGCCAACATCTGTTTCCAAATTAAGCGGATCACCAATTCGTAAACTTGCTCCATGATTACAAACCTTGTCAAGAAATTCGTCATAGATTGGCTCCTCAATTAACAAACGAGACCCCGCAACACACACCTGCCCGGCATTTCGGAAAATACCGAGTGTGGAGGTTTTTGCAGCAATATCTAAATTCGGCGCATCAGCAAATACAATGTTGGGCGATTTTCCACCAAGTTCGAGATACACACGCTTTAAGTTCGATTGAGCTGAGTATTCAAGAAGTTGTCGACCAACATTCCCCGAGCCGGTAAATACGAGCACATCAACATCGTTATGCAATGCCAGTGAAGCACCTGCTTCGATACCCAGACCCGTTACTATATTTAAAACGCCGGCAGGCATTCCCGCTTGAACCGCAAGCTCAGCAATTTTTAGTAAACCAAGGCTAGCATCCTCAGACGGTTTTAAAACCACCGAGTTTCCTGCAGCCAATGCCGGTGCCAGCTTCCATGCTCCAATCATTAACGGAAAATTCCACGGAACAATAGCACCAACAACACCTACGGGCTCTCGATGAATCAGACCTAATGTTGTATTCAACGTAGGCGCAATTTCACCATATATTTTGTCAATGGCCTCGGCAAAATAACGAAATGTTCCAACCGCACTCAATGGTTCAGCCTTGTACGCCATACCGATTTCGGTACCGTTATCGCGCACACCGAGCACAGCTATTTCCAAGGCATGTGCTTCAATAAGATCCGCCCAGCGCTGTAATACTTGTTTTCGAAATGAGGGAGTTGCATTACTCCATACACCCGATTCAAACGCTTTTCGTGCCGCACGGACTGCAAGATTTACATCCATCTCACCACCACGGGGGATTGATGTTATTACGCGGCCATCGATTGGACTAATAACATCAAACGTTTTCTGCTCTACTGCATCAATGCTTTTGTTATTAATCAACAATTTTTGCGGCCGGATAGGTTGGTCCCGGAGAGTATTAATAGAGTCTTGTTGCATAATGATACGACTAGAATATTTATATAAATTTAGATTAACGGTAAGCCATGTATAAATAAGACGGCGTTAGTGTAAGTCGTTAGCATTAGCTCGCAAGTCGGCGAGAACGAGCACGATACATTCCGTAAAAATGCGCTAACAACACCAAAACAATAATAGCGAAAATAGTGCCGGAAATAGGTCTATCAATCATATCGATGGGAGTTTTCAACCTGGCAAGACTATTACGGAATTTTTCATCAAGAATGCGCCCGAGAACCATTCCCAAAACCACGGGCACTACTGGCCAATCAAGTCGCTTTAAAATAAACCCAAATAGACCACAAACAGCAGCGACAGCACAATCAATCGGTGAATTTCGCAGGCTGTAAACACCGACCAGAGACAACGTTAAAATACACATTCCCAGAAACTTAGTCGGTATGCGAATAATCTTGGTTATTAGTCGCGTACTAAACAATAGAAATATAACAATGACTATATTCACCACAAATAGGCAGGTATAAAGACTCACCAGAAACTCAGGACGTGTGCTAAATAGAGCGGGTCCCGGAATAATATTATGCACATAAAAAACCGAAAGCATCATCGCAGTTAATGCCTCACCTGGAATGCCTAGCGCTAGCAACGGAACCATAGCCGCTGCCGGCACAGCATTATTTGCTGATTCCGCAGCAACGATTCCTTCCGGTGCGCCATTACCAAAAAGTTCTGGGGTTTTTGAGAACTTCTGTGCCAACGAGTAAGAAAAAAATTGAGATAAAAACTCGCCTACCCCCGGGATTATCCCCATCACTACACCGAAGGTAGACGATGTGGTTACTACTCTTTTATGCTGAAACAATTCTTTAAAACCATGAAGCACACCACCACTAATTTCGCCCTGCTTGGGCACAGAATCTTTTTCAGTCAATAAGAGAAATGCCTGAGATATAGCAAATAGGCCTAACAATACGACGATCAAATTAAAGCCCGAGATAAGCCAATCTTGTTCGAACGTATAACGCATGGAATAACGCACGTTCTCCATGCCAACCGTATTTAAAAACATACCAAAAAATAACAACATACCGGCAATCATGGCTTTACCACGATGCGATACGATTACTAATACGACTCCAAGTAAGGCGGCCATAAAGATGTCTCTTGAACCGAATAAAGGCGCAACTTTGGCGAGGTAGGGGGATAAAATCATCAGACACAGAACCGAAAAAATTCCACCAAAAAATGATGCGCTATACGCCAGAGAGATAGCCCGCGAGCCTTCTCCGCGCAGTGTCATCGGATAGCCGTCGTATGTGGTTAACGCATTAACCGGCGTGCCAGGCGTATTGATCAGTATTGCCGGTATTGCGCCACCATACATAGAAGCGCCGTAAATTCCCAACAACAATGTTAGCCCAACCAATGGGTCCATGGAAAAAGTAGCTGGCAATAAGATAGCAATCGCAACTGCCGCACCCACACCAGGAATAGCGCCAATAATTACGCCGCCAATGGCGCCGACAAATAGTGCCAACATCACGTCGAGTCGCAATACAGCCGTTATGCCTTCAACTAACATATCAAAGGTACAGAATCATAAAATTACGAAGTCCGGCAGGAAACCATTCATAAAGGGCGCCACCGGGAATTCTTATTTGTAAAAAGGTCTTAAAAAACAATACGACGATTAGCGCAAACCCAGCTGCAGATAATGACCAACGTCGCCCACTATAGCCACAGCGGCGCACTAAAAAAAAACTAAATAGTAACGTGGAAAATAGATATCCGAGCCATTGTGTTGAGTAGACATAAACCATGAAATAAATGGCATATTCCAGGGGTGATATCCAGTGTCGAAGTTCCGCAATAGTTGCTTGTTTGTTGGCAACAAAGTCGAAATTCTTATAGACGTTATAAAAGTGGATCGCCGCGCACAGCACAAACCCGATAAGACACAACCCAGGCCAAAACCTAGGTTGACTAACAAACGACATTCCTTTGATATAAGTTGTTTGTTGAGCAATCAAAGCCAGTAACAACAACGCAATAAATAACAAAAAGCCCGCAAAAACGATCTCGCCACTCTTTTGATCACGGCCAAATAACTCATCCTCAGCTCTAGATGAGTTATGAGTAGCGTTTTGTGGTTTTTCCTTAGCCATAAAAAAAGGCGTGCTCGAAATTCAACAATTCGAACACGCCGTTAGTGGTCAGAATGAGTGAAGTAGTTATTAGTTTATCATGCTGTTGACAGTTATCATGGTTGCACGATCTTTTACGATTTGAGCTTCCGCAGCGGCTGCATCCATCCAATACACTTGCGCGCCCGTGTCTTTCGCAAGCTGTTGCGCTTTATCACTCCCCATAGTTTTCTTAGCTATTGCGATGATCTTTTCTTTAACGTCCGCTGGAGTACCTTTTTTAACAAACAAACCATTCCATAAGAAAACATCTAGTGAGGCCTCTAATTGACCTGCAGTTGGAGCATCTGGGACTAGATGAATCGGATCACTAGTAATTGAAGCCAACACATTCACTTTGTCTAAACACGGGAGTATAAGTTGAATAGTTGTATTGATCACATCGGCATCACCAGATGCCAGCGTATTGCAATCGAGAGCATCAAATGCAGCATCGGAGGAATAACTGAAGCCTTTCGCTTTAGCCATAGCAAGTGTTACTTTGGTTGGTACCAGTGGTGGTCCAAAGTGACCGAGCGCAACATCATTAGACTGGGCATGTGCTGCAAGCTCGTCCATATTAGAGAACGGTGCATCTTTAGAAGCTACGATTACGAAGGGATAGGTTAGGAAAATTCCCAAGGCTTCAAAAGTATCTTCCTCAATACCGGGCACACCGACTGCGGGGCCAACAACAGGCACGCCGATTACAAAGCTACCAATCATTGATCCATCAGCATCTGCATTAGCCACTTCAAGCGCGCCAGGAAATGGGCCACCACCTCCTCCAGGTTTGTTAACTACTGCAGCCGCGATGCCATATTCAGCCTGAAAATCATCAGCGATCATTCGTGTCAGAACGTCTTCAAGGTCACCTGGAGGCCATGGAACAATAAAAGATACTGGCTTATCGGGATATGCCGCGTGGGCAGGACCCACAATCAGGAATGCAGCGGCTAAGCCAACTGCAACAAGTTTCAACATCGATTTCATCTAATTCTCCTCGCTGGTTTTGAGTCCCGTTTACCGGGTGTCATTGAATCATACTGCCCTAAGCTTATGCAAAAGGCTCCTGTTTGTCTTTTAAATCAAGGCAAAACACTATGGACAATTTTTACACACAGGTTCATTATATGAACCTGTGTTTCAAATAATTTTGACAACATCATTGTCTCCTGTCAATAATTTTGTCCGCGGCCACTATTTCGAATCAAACATTGATGTCTACAACCCTTGATAAAGCGCTAAGCTTGCTTAACCATTTCAGTATTCAACAACCCGAGTTCGGGCTTTCTGAAATAGCACGACAGGCCAATCAGGATAAAGCGACAACTCGTCGACTTTTACTCGCGCTGATGCGCAATGGCATGGTAGAACAGAACCCAGAAACAAGGGTTTACACTTTAGGCGCCGAACTGCTGAGACTGGCCCACGTTCGGGAGTCTACCGTTCCAATACAGACAACTATAAAACCTATATTAGAACAAATTGCCACCAAAACGGGCGAAACTACCCATTTCTCCGTTTTATCCGGAACCCATTTAGTAACAGTGCACCGAGTAGAATCCAGCCACTCGCTGCGGGTAAGCGTAAATTACGGTGATGCTCTGCCCTTGCACTGCACTGCATCAGGATTAGCCTATCTGGCTCATGAAACTGAAGAATTTGTTGAATCTATAATCAGTAAACCGCTAACCACTTACACCGGCGCTACTATTACAGATGCTGAAAAGTTAAAACAACAAATTCGTCAAACGCGTAAACGAGGGTTTGCCCATGTTATTCATGGTTTTGAGGATGAAGCAGAAGGTATAGCCGCCGCTGTTTTTTCACGTAAGGGTTTTGTTGCGGGTGCCGTAGCTGTTGTTGCGCCTTCATCGCGAATGACAGTGAAACAAAAAGTCATCATGCGAGATTCTGTAATTCAGGCTGCAACAGCACTGACTCGCGCCCAAGGCGGTATTTGGAAACGGGCTGTCGGCGATGACTAAGTCTATTACTCAGGCAGACACCTGCTTGGTACTCGATTTTGGGGGCGTGATATCACGTACCTTGTTTGAAACCCATGAAGAAACCGAACGCGCTCTTGGGTTGCCGAAAAACAGTTTGACCTGGCGCGGGCCGTTCAATCCCGGTTCTGATGAACTTTGGCAATCCATGCTAAGCGATAAGATCAGTGAACGAGACTACTGGCTAACCCGGGCCCAAGAAGTTGGTAAATTGATTGGTAAAGACTGGAACACAATGCAGGATTTTGTCCGTGCAGCAAGAGGTGCCGAACCTAAATTGGTAATTCGACCGGAAGCACTTAGCGCCATCAACCGGGCACATGCAGCGGGTTACAAGCTGGCCATACTTTCTAATGAACTTGATTTATTTTACGGTGAGTTATTCAAATACCAGTTAAATTTTATGAATCTAATGGATACGATTTGCGATGCTACCTATACACAAATACTTAAACCGGATCCACGAGCCTACACCGACTGTTGCTCCAAATTAGGAGCGCTTCCGCAACACTGTGTTTTTGTTGACGACCAACTTAGGAATATCAACGGCGCAAAAGCCGTTGGTATGCAAACTGTACATTTTGATGTACAAAATCCGGCACAAAGCTTTCAACTTGCATTGGATCTGCTGGGCTGTGCTTAATCCACCGGCCAAACCCAAAATACGAATTCTGACTTTTTTGAGGCACCAGTAAATGATAGACAGCGCTTTTCTTAAGGAAAATAATGCACGGTATTTGTGGCATCCAATGGCACATCCTAACGACATGCATGAAAACCCACCAAAAATTTTTGTATCGGCCGATGGTGTGGAACTAACAGACGTTGATAACAACCGGGTAGTAGATGCGGTTGGTGGTTTATGGAATGTTAATCTAGGTTATAGCAACACGACCATAAAACAAGCGATTAGCAAGCAACTGGAAGTACTGCCCTATTATTCATCGTTTCGTGGCACAACCACAGCTCCACTCATTGAGCTCAGCGTAAAGATTCTGGATTGGTTTAAACCAGAAGGTATGTGCCGAACATTTTTTACATCCGGCGGTTCAGACAGCATTGAAACCGCTTTGCGGCTAGCTCGGCAGTATCACAAAGTACGAGGCGAGCGAGACCGGACGAAGTTTATTAGCCTACGTCGTGGCTATCATGGAACCCATTTCGGTGGAGCCTCGATAAACGGTAATGCGAATTTTAGACGCAACTACGAGCCCTTGTTGTCCGGTGTTTATCATATACCCGCACCCTGGGATTATCGTAATCCGTTTGAAGAAACCGACCCGCAAAAAATTGCCAAACTGTGCGCTAATCTACTCGAGGAAGAAATTATTTTCCAAGGCCCGGATACTGTCGCCGCATTTATCATGGAACCTGTACTAGGAGCTGGTGGTGTGATTGTGCCCCATGAAACATTTATGCCTCTGGCCAGAGAAATTTGTACGCGTCACGGCGTGCTAATGATTGCCGATGAAGTTATCACCGCATTTGGTCGAACCGGTGCATGGACAGGCTCACGTCTTTGGAACGTTCAACCGGATATGATGGCTTTCGCCAAGGCCATCACCAACGGTTACTTCCCTCTCGGTGGCGTTCTGCTTAACGAGAAGGTGGTTGAATCCTTTGAGAGCAACCGCGATAGCTTTGGAGCCATAGGCCACGGCTATACCTATTCAGGACACCCGGTAGCGTGTGCGGCCGCTCTGGCAACATTAGAAGAGACCGCCCGACTTGAGGTTGCCCGTAATTCACGAGTAGTCGGCGAACACCTTCAGAACGGTTTGAAAAAGCTCGAAGAAAAATACGAAGTCGCCGGCAATACCCGCGGTATTGGCCTTATGGCGGCAATTGAACTCGTTTCCGATCCGGAAAAGAAAACACCGGCAGGCAAAGTCACATCTGCCGCATTTTTTGAAGCCGCTTACCAAGCCGGTGTAATGATTCGAGTGTCTGGAAATAATATTATTCTATCACCACCCCTAATTGTTACCGTTGACGACGTACAGCGCATTGTCAATGCAGCAGATTTGGGATTAGCGGCTGCCAGCAAAACATTATGATAGAAATTCGCCAGGGATTGGTACTACTCTTATTGTGTTTAATTTCCTTAAACACACATGGCTGGGGCGCCACCGGACATAAAATCGCCTGTGGCATTGCCTACCAGTTACTTGAAACGCAGCAACAGAAAACGCTCGATCAAATCGTCGTCAACTATCGAACACCCGATCGAAGGTCATTCCGGTTTTTTTCCCAAACTTGTGTACTAGCAGATATTGCTCGATCAAAGGCTAGGTTAGGAGCCACAAAATGGAAAAAATTTAGGCGTTTTGAGAATTGGCATTTTCTGAATGTCCCACGTTCAGTGAAACAACCTGGACGCAAATACTGTAGAGGAAATTGTATTCTCACAGGCATCGATTACCATCAGACGAAATTTAAAAGCAGCACTAGCGGCGCGGACAAAGCCGAAGCGTTGTTCTTCCTCGGGCACTGGGTAGCAGATGCGCATCAGCCCATGCACATCAGTTTTGCCGACGACCGTGGCGGCAACCGGATCAAGGTTTCTGCAAAACTTAATATGCATAGCCTCTGGGATAGCGTGGTTGTAGACAAATTAGTTGGCTCTGCCAAGTGGTGGATATTTGCCGAGCAACTAGCGAAACAAATATCCACTCAACAACGGAAGAAGTGGGAACAAAGTTCTCCACTGGAATGGACCGCCGAAAGCTTTGCTATAACAATCTCACCAGAAACGAAATATTGTACGGTTCGATCAACTTTCTTCAGCACAAAATGCCAACCACTCGCCAACCCGAAAATTACAGAAGACGACATACAAAAATTTAGTGTGGTCGCAAAAGAGCGCTTACAGCAATCGGGGGTGCGTCTCGCCCAAATATTACGTCAATTATTGTAAAACCGACTAAAGACGATCACGCAGCGCATACCAGGTTAAACCGAGCATTAACAACGGTGATCGAAACGCGCTACCACCGGGGAAACCCGGTGTCGGCAAACTACTCATCACATCAAAACGGCTGGCATTGCCGTGTATGGCATCGGCAATAATAGAACCTGCACAAGTCGCTAGCGCTACACCGGAGCCGGAATAACCTGACGCGGAGAGAACATTACCGGAAAGTCGTTGAAAATACGGCAGACGGGACATAGTAATAGCCAATGTACCACCCCAACCGTAATCAATACGAACATCATCTAACTGAGGATAAATCTTGAGCATGTGTCTACGCACGAAAGACTTTATATCCTTGGGAAATCGATATCCATAGCTCTCCCCACCGCCAAACAACATACGCTTATCCGCTGATAACCTATAATAGTTCACCACAAAACGTGAATCTGCTACACATACATCATCCCGAATCAGAGATCGTGCACGCTCATCGCTAAGCGGCCCAGTAGCGATAACATAGTTATTAATCGGCATTACATGTCGTCCAACTTTTTTGCTTAAACCGCCTAAATATCCATTACAGGCATAAACCAGAAACCTTGCTTTTACATTACCCTTCGCGGTGCGAACATTTACCGGTTCTCCATGTTTTGTCTCTAGCACTTCGGAGTTCTCAAAAATTCGAACTGATGCACTACTAGCCGCCGTAGCAATACCTAAGGCAAAATTCAGTGGGTGTATATGACCTGCACCCATATCCAACGTGCCCGCCGAGTAGTCTTCTGTGCCCACCATTTCCCGCAGTTCCTGTGGCTCTATATAGCGAATCTTGTCGTAGTCATAATGCTCATTTAACAACTCGACAAAACGCTTGGAATGAATGTCATAGCGTTTCTTATGATTGGCATGCAAACACCCGGGTTTGTAGTCACAGGCAATATTGTGCTTGTCAATAAGCCCGGTTAGCACCGACTTGGCTTCCTCTGCAATATTCCAGGCCTGTCGCGCAGTATCCTTGCTCAACATCTCTTCCAGGTCGTCTTGATCTCGACGCTGCCCGGTACCTATCTGCCCGCCATTACGACCTGAGGCGCCCCAACCCACTTTATGTGCTTCAAGTAACACTACATCATAACCATGTTCTGCCAAATGTAAGGCACTGGACAAACCGGTAAAACCCCCACCAACAACTACCACGTCGCACTTGATATCACCTTCCAGCGCCGGATAATCCGAACACGGGTTTGCACTCGCCGCATAGTAGGACTCAGGATAATGACCATCACGATCATTAAGATGCAAAAGGGTATTTGTAGATGTCATGACAATAAAATGAAGAGTAAATAATTGGCAATCACTTTACCCAGTCGCTTCGGTTTGGGCAATAGAAACTCTTGAATTTGTAATTTTGAAGATCTTTAATCTGTAAAACTATTACGTTTTACGATCTAAACTGTGACCCAATTCAAACGAATACATAGCCCTCAAACAGCTTACGTGCGGTGCGTAGAAGCGCGGCTTTTTTAACCTGCACCTCACCATCAACAATAGTCATATCCATAACGACGCTGGTCTCCCCAATGGGGTGCTCAATTGATAGCTGCTTCTCGTTGCCCGATGCTGTTTCAGCAAGTTCAGCGGCAGGTGAACCGGGTAGTAAGCAGGCTGTTGCCACGCTAACCGCACCCAGCACACCAATAGACGCATGACAGCGATGGGGAATAAAAGTCCGAGTAGTAATACATCCACCATGTAGCGGTGGCGCAACCATACTCATTTTAGGTACCGACTTATCACATACATCACCGAGGTTCATTTTCTCTCCGGCAATAAGCCGTATATGCTCCAGCCGCTCTTTTAGAACAGCATTACCATCCAACTCTTCCCGGCTTTCATAACCTGTAATACCTAGGTCTGCGGCACGCAATACAACTACCGGCATTCCGTGATCAATCAACGTTACCTCTACTCCATTAATCACGTCTAGAACATTGCCTGTCGGTAGCAAAGTTCCGCAGCTTGAACCCGCGGCATCTGGAAAATTCTGCTGTACGGCAGCCGCCGTGCCGGGAACTCCATCAATAGAGACCGTGCCGCGGTAACGCACCAGCCCTGCTGATGTTTCAACGGTAACTATTGCCACTTGCTGGGTATTGAGCATAAAAACCCGAACGTCAGTAACTCCTTCCCGCGCTTCTACGAGGTTTTTTTCTATAGCAAACTGAGCCACACCGGAAAGAATATTACCGCAGTTCTGGCCATCGCTAACCAATGGCTGATCGACAAAAACCTGCAGAAAAAGATAATCCACATCAGCATCATCCCGAGCAGACGCAGAAACAATAGCCACCTTGCTAGTCAGAGGATCCGCGCCACCGATACCGTCAATCTGTCGTTGATCAGGTGAACCCATTACTCGAAGCAAAAGCGCGTCGCGTTCCGCTACATTCTCAGATAAATGCTCTGCCAGAAAGAACGCACCTTTTGATGTTCCACCTCTCATCCAGGTACAGGGTATTGCTATTAGATCACTATTGGCCATGTATAAAAATTTATATTCTTATTGAATAAAATCAATCAGCTTGCTTTCAATCGACTAAAGACTTTGCGAGCGTTACCTTCAAATATCATTTGACGCTGAGTGTCATTTATCAATGGTGAATTATCTATGTATCGCTTGGTGTCGTCGAAATAAAAACCGGTCTCCGGATCAATACCCCTCACTGCGCCGACCATTTCCGAGGCAAATAGAATATTTTCAGTAGGAATAACTTCTAATAGTAGGTTAATGCCAGGTTGGTGATAAACACACGTATCAAAATATATATTTTGCAGAATTAACTCTTGCAATGGGGGCTTGCCCATCATCTCAGCCAACCCTCGAAAGCGCCCCCAATGATAGGGAACTGCACCACCACCATGAGGAATAATGAACTTCAGCGTTGGAAAATCTTTGAAAACATCTGATGTCATACACTGCATTACTGCGGTTGTATCCGCTCCCAGATAATGAGAGCCGGTGCTGTGAAATGCGGGGTTACACGCAGCACTCACATGAATCATCGCCGGCAAATCAAGCTCTACCAATTTCTCATAAACTGGATACCAATAAGAATCACCTAGCGGTGGATCGGTCCAGTAACCACCGGAAGGATCTGGATTCAAATTACAACCAATAAACCCGAATTCATTAACACATCGCTCTATTTCTGCAATACAGGCTGTCGGCTTCACCCCGGGGGTTTGTGGTAACTGGGCCACACCGGCAAAATTTTGCGGATATAGCTGGGTAATCCTGTAAATCAATTCGTTGCAATGTTCAGTCCAGTAGATGCTGGTTAATTCATTACCGATATGATGTCCCATCCAGCTCGCACGGGGTGAGAATATAGTTAAGTTCGTCCCCCGTTCGTTTTGTAAGCGAATTTGCGCACCTTCTAGGCTTTCCCGAATCTGATCGTCAGTTATAACGATTTCACCCTTAACATGGGCGAACATAGGGTCCATTGCCAAATCGGTTTTCTGCTGTTCGCGATAAAGTCCAAGCTCATCAGGAGTCGTTGTATAGTGACCATGACAATCAATGATCATTTTAACTTCTCCAAATCGCTCAACGAATCAACATAGACTAGGCCGGCTTCTGCCAGCCGAGGTCGCATGCTATAAATATCAAGACTGGGCTCACCTCTTGCCATCCGCTGACGTTTTTCATCTTCGTTGTCAATTCGCTTATGCGCATTCTTCAGTACAGTAGCTCCTTGAAGACGTTCAACCACTACGACTCCATCATCATCTGCTACGATGATATCGCCTGGAGTAATCGACTGCCCGGCACACACAATTGGCACGTTAACACTGCCAACTGTTTCCTTAACAGTACCCTTAGCATGCACAGCACGACTCCAAACAGGAAACTCCATTATCGGAAAATCGGCAGAGTCTCTAACACCAGTATCCGATACCATCCCGATAATGCCGTGTGCTTTTGCCGATGTTGCCAACAAATCGCCGAACATTCCGTCCGTATTATCTGCGGTGCAGGCAATAACTAAAATATCTCCAGGTTTACACAGCTCTATAGCCACATGCACCATCCAGTTATCGCCAGGTTGAGTAAGAATAGTAACCGCACTGCCGCTTATACGCGGACCTCGATAAACCGGTCGTATGGCGCGGTGCAAGAGACCGACTCGGCCCTGAGCTTCGTGCACAGTAGCTACGCCCATTTCACCGAGACCGGAGATAATATCGACATCAGCCCGCTCTATATTTTTAACTGCAACAGGTCTAAACATAATTCATACTCTATAGAAATAAATTAACTTAAAAACCGTATAGACGGGCTGGGTTCTCTACTAGAACCCTTTGCTGAAGAGCGGTGTTAGCGCAGATTGTCATTATCCGATCAACCAGCTGACCATCATCGGGCATATGCGATTTCATATTTGGGTGTGGCCAATCCGTGCCCCATAAAATGCGTTCCGGAACTGTAGCGAGTAAATCTACCGCAATAGGATCAACATCCGCATAGGGCGGTCCACTGGCAGACAAGCGTTCTGCACAACTTATTTTTACCCAGAAGCGATCATCGTTAACTAACAAGTTATGTAGCAGACGGTAGGCATGACCACCCGTGCCCTGCTCAACCGGCACCCGGCCCATATGATCGATAACCACCTGGCAAGGTATTTCCTGTAAGAATGGTGCAAGGGATACAATATCTTCCGAATCAAAATACACTACCACGTGCCAATCATAGCGACGAATTTTCTCAAGTATTGTCCGGTAATATTCAGGCGGCTTACCGCCACCCAAGCGTTTGACAAAATTAAAACGCACACCGCGCACACCGGCTTCATTCATCTCATCGAGACTTTTGTGATCAACGTCATCGGCAACAATGGCGATTCCCTTATAGCGATCGCCTCCAGACTTAAGCGCATCAAGCATAGCGCTGTTATCAGTACCGTGACAACTTGCCTGAACCACCACTGCACGATCAACACCTAAAAATTGGTGTCGTTGAAATAATATTTCTTTACCGGCATCAACCGGTTCGTAGGTGCTGCTTGGGGCAAACGGATATACTGCTTGCGGACCAAAAACATGGCAATGAGCATCGCAGGCATTGGCCGGTAAAGGCTGATCCGGTTTCTTTGGATCAGCATGAAAAGCAAGATACCCGGGTGATACCATAATTAGCTCCGACGCTTACGTTCTAAACCAGACATTTCTCTATACGGTCCAGTGTTTGCATCGCTGCTAAGCACGAATCCACACTCGCATTCGGTTGTCGGCCCTCACGTATCGCTGCAAAAAATTCACGATCGCACAGTTCAATACCATTTAACGATATATCCACAGCAGATACATCAATTGGATTCTCGCGACCATCAACCAAATCGTCATAGCGTGCTACATAAGTGCCGTTATCACAGATATAACGAAAGAACGTGCCCAGCGGCCCATCATTATTAAACGAAAGGGATAGCGTACAAACGGCTCCAGAGGGCACTTTCAGGCCAATGGTCATATCCATAGCGATACCTAGTTCCGGATGAACCGGACCCTGCAAGGCAAATACCTCGGAAGCCACCTCACCAGTCTGGTATTGAAATAGATCCACGGTATGGCAGGCATGGTGCCAAAGCAGATGATCCGTCCAGCTACGAGGCTCACCTAATGCGTTTAAATTTTTTCGCCGAAAGAAAAATGTTTGAACGTCCATTTGCTGGATGGAAAGTTCGCCATTGGTAATTTTGTTCCGTATATACTGGTGGCTTGGATTAAACCGTCGTGTGTGACCTGCCATTGCCACCAATCCAGTTTGCTGACGGGTTTTTACCAGCGCCTCTGAATCGGCCAAATTGTCTGCCATGGGGATTTCCACCAGCACATGTTTCCCAGCATCCAATACCTGTATCGCCTGAGATGCGTGCATTGGCGTTGGCGTCGCCAGTATTACCGCATCCACACCCGGCTGATTCAGCCCCTCTTCAAGACTCGTACTCCAATACTTCAAGCCTCTCATTTCGGCGACTTTTTGTGTAGCCTCGGCTACGCCACCAACAATACCAACCACTGTTGCATCATCGATATGAGCAATAGCGTCCATATGTTTATTGGCAAATGCACCTTCGCCAACCATTAATACATTCATCTTAAACTTCCTTAATTCTGATTTTCTAGGACAGTTAAACCATAGTGGGTATTGGAAACCGGTACACGGGTAAACCGATAGACTTCATCAACATCGGCATCCAACGCGCCACGCATAATAAGCCACATTACCAGTTCGATACCTTCCGACCCGGCTTCGCGAAAATACTCGGTTCGACTGATATCCAGAATACTCTGCGGGTCTTCCACCATGGCATTGAGCCATTTTTTATCAAATTCAGTATTAATAACACCCGCTCTTTCACCCTGTAATTGATGGCTCATACCACCGGTGCCCATAATAACTACATTAATGTCCTCGTCAAAACTATCTACCGCACGCCGAATCGCTTTGCCAAGGTTGTAACACCGCTTGCCACTCGGCTGCGGATATTGAATTACGTTTACACACACAGGAATAACTTGGCATGGCCATTGTGCAGGCTGATCATACATAACGCTAAGCGGCACGGTTAAGCCATGATCTACCGGCATTTTGTTGATAATGGTCATATCAAAATCATCCAATATCAACGATTCTGCAATATGCCAGGCAAATCGCGAATGGCCCTGCACCGTAGGAACTTGACGCGGACCATAACCTTCATCTGCAGGTGGAAACTCATCGGCCACACCAATCGCAAACGTGGAAATAGCCTCAAGAGAAAAAGCTGAAGCATGATCGTTATAAACAATAATACATACTTCGGGTTTCTTTTCTGCCATCCAGTCACGTGCAGGTTGAATCCCTTCAAACAACGACTGCCAGTAGGCCTCTTCAGTTTTCCCTGAATCCATTGCCGCACCGATTGCAGGAATGTGGGAAGTGCCGATACCGGCAATTAATTTAGCCATGTTGCTGCTCCTTTTTGCTGCGGTTACCATCTATCGGGCGTCCACCGGCCAACATCATTTGACGGAAATCGTCGACCGTCATGGCAGCATTACCTGACATTAAAGCCGCCACATGCTGCATGCTGAGTTGATCAAACACCGCGATTTTAAAGGTGTAATAAATGTTGCCACCCAAACGCAACATAGCCAGCCAATCCCGATCCAGTACAGCGGTTTTTTGCTCCACTGTCATCGGATAACGATCCAAATACGTAGATTGGTTGTCGGCAAATGCCTGACGATTTACTACTTCATTTAATGACATACAAAACATATTTAAATGGTAGCCAGCGCGGGAATGCTCACCATCAAAAATATAGGTGCCGGGAATATCATCATAGTCTCTAGTTTCGCGCACTGGCATACTCCTTAATGGTATTTTTAAACCAATAAATTAGGCTCATATCACTATCTATCTACCGTCGTTAACACTGCTGTCAAACGCTAGCTGTGCCAATGAAGCCGTTGTCGACTCAATTAATTCGGCGACAGCATTTTCCATTGAATACACGCCGTGCTTTGTACCGAGTAAACGCTGAACACGATCACCATCAACCAGGGTGTAATACAATGCACCGAGTAGAAAGTGGCAACGCCAAACTAACCGCTGTTTATTAGCATTAGGAAATACCAACATTAATGCCCTTATAAACTGTCTGGTCGTATCATCAAACGCATCTGCTATAATTTTTTTAGCGACACTGTGCCCTTCCATAGACAATACTGCGCGTAACCGAGTAAATCGTGCACCACCCCCATCAGCATCGGCTCGGATAGTAGGCAAAACATAAGCACGCACAATTGCTGAAAGACGTTCCCCTTTATTAGAAATTCGCTCGGCTTCACCCAACAATTGCAAGCGCATCAAATTCATTGGCCGAGTATGCTTAGCGTAAATTGCAGAAAGTAAATTTTCTTTAGTTCCGAAGTGATAGGTTACACTACCTAAATTAACCCCCGCCGCCATTGCAATATCCCGCATACTGACACCTTTATAGCCATTACCCGACATTAATTCTTCAGCGTGATCAAGGATGTCGTCCTTTATCTGGCCGGGCTTTCGTTTAATCAATATTGTACAACTATTTGGATTTCTTGTACGATAGTACAAGAAATAGTTTATTGCAAGTCCGCAATGATCGAATGTGGCAGTTGTAAATAGTGTGGTGAAGCGTAAAACTCCCTATACTTTTATACAACTAAAGATTACTCCGCTAACCCATAGAAGAATAGTAAATGATTCATTCAGCCTATCATGCGCATTTATATTTTGATGCAACCACAATGGAACAAGCCATTGCGCTAGGTAAGCAGGCCAATGAAAAATTTGAATTAAATCCGGGCCGGGTTCACCAAAAACCTGTCGGCCCCCATCCTTGCTGGAGCCAGCAACTAGCCTTTAATGCGGATCAGTACGACAGTCTAATACCGTGGCTGGACGAACATCGTAACGGTCTTACCATACTAGTGCATTCCCTCTCCGATGATAATTACAAGGATCATACCGATCACGCTTCTTGGCTAGGCATACCCGCCAAACTAAAGCTGGAAATGTTTATGTAGATCAGTACGGCTAGATTACAGGTTAGAAAAATTTTGAGAATACCAACAAGTCATCTTAAAAAAATTATTACATCGGCCATCATTATCGCCGGTGCCTGGTTGGGAACTGCGCTTCCCGGCACGCAGGGACTCACTGCTGCCCTGACTATCACTGCACTTCTGTGTTGGATCACGGGAATTATTCCAGAATACCTAACCGCACTTATGTTCTTTACCTTAGCGATGCTGCTCGCAATCGCGCCATCTTATATCGTATTTTCGGGATTCAATTCTGCGGCATTCTGGCTTGTTTTTTCTGGACTTGTCCTTGGTGTTGGAATCAATGGAACAGGGCTAGGAAAACGGATTGCCGGCAAGATTGCAACGCATCTTGGCAACAGCTATTTTAAACTGATTAACGGCTTGGTATGTATTGGATTAGTTTTTGGTTTTTTTATGCCTTCATCGATGGGACGCGTGGTCTTGCTTGTGCCGATAGGATTGGCTCTTGCAGATTATTTTGGATTTAAAAAAGATTCAAATGGATTTGTCGGTATCATGCTAGCTATCGTTCTTGGATCCTTTATTCCGGCGTTTGCCATACTGCCTGCAAATGTTCCCAATATGATTCTGATCGGAATGACCGAAACTCTATACGATTATTCTCCTCTGTACGGGGAGTACTTACTGCTGCATTTCCCTGTTCTCGGCCTAATAAAGGCCATCGTAATTTCTTACTTGATTTTATGGCTTTATCCAGACCAACCAACCATCGATAAAGACAAATCATTGAACGTCCCCAATTCCATATCCAAGCAGGAAATTCTATTATCTATTGTGTTACTCATTCTCATTGTTTTTTGGCTAACAGATTTTATCCACCATATTTCACCCGCATGGATCGCCTTAGCGGGTGCATGCTTTATTTTGCTACCCAAAATAGCAATCGTAACCAAGCAGCAATTTTGTGAAAAAATAAACTACGCCTCCTTGTTTTTAGTTGCCGGTATACTTGGTATCGGTGGGGTTATCAATTATTCAGGTCTGGGAAATACGTTAACCGAATTTCTAGTATCTTATTTACCCTTAAAAATGAATTCGCCCTTTACGAATTATATGTCTCTTGGCTTGGGCTCAATGCTGACCGGCATTGCCACGACATTGTCGGGTGTTCCTGCCGTGCTTACCCCATTGTCAGGCGCATTGTCTAGCGCAACAGGTCTCCCTTTAAAATCAGTTTTCATGACTCAAGTTATTGGATTTTCGATCATAATTTTCCCTTATCAAGCGCCTCCCTTGCTCATTGGTATGCAGTTAGCAAAAGTAAAACTAACGACCGCACTAAAAGTTTGTGCGTTTCTCGCACTAATTTCAGCTGTCGTATTAATGCCGTTAAATTTTTTATGGTGGAAGTTTCTAGGGTGGGTATAGGGCGGCAAGCAAACGAGTCTATAGAGATATCGAAAAAACAATGATCAAGCTTACACCTTCATCTGGTAATTAAAGATTCAACTTGTTCATTTCACCAGAATAGACCCGCGTTAAATTTCCCACATACAAGAACTTTGCAATAATATCTGCAACGATTATTGGTTTTTCTAATAGCGTGAAGTGGCCTGCATCATCGATTATTTCGAGATGGGCGTGGGGCAGAAACATAAGCATTTCTTGATGTTGCGAGACCGGACTCCATTGATCCTCTCTTCCAACTAATAGAAGAACTGGGCAGTTAATTCCCTCAAGATACTTCGAAGCATCCGGACGATTAATTAACGCGGTAATTTGACGTTGATGTAAATCCGCAGTCTTGCTAACAACCATGTTAACCAGTTGCCGCATAAGTTGTTGGTTATTCTGGTTCTTTTCATAAACCATTGTAGGTAGCCAACGATCAGCTAAAGCAGCCATACCGTTATCGTAAGCATACCGAATTAGCTCATTTCGACGCTCAATTTCCCCCACGCTCAAAGGACGAAAGCCCGTATCTAGCAAAACCAGACGCGTTACCCTCTCTGGTGAAAGCCGAGCCATTTCCATAGCTACCCGGGCTCCCATTGAATGACCAACAACCTGTAATGGTCCAGTGGACATATTTAAACAGTCTTGTGCCATTTCAGTAATACTATTTTGTTGGCTCAAGTCGGCAACCTTTGCGTTACCGTTTAATTGATGAATAAGTGGTCGCCATACAATGTCATCGCAAAGGAGCCCCGGTATTAGTATATTAGTGTTTTCAGTCATCACGACTAGTTAATCATCGTATTCGGCAGCACTAGGGCGATTTCAGGAAATATTAGTAAAATAACCAACGTAACCAACATCGCAATCCAGAATGGAATAACACCCAAAAAGATTTGACCAAGGGGCACCTTGGGAGCCACCATTTTCACAATAAATACATTTATTCCAACCGGTGGCGAGATCAACCCCATCTCTAGGGTAAGAACCACTAAAACACCAAACCAAATGGGGTCTATTCCTAACTGTAAAATAATTGGAAAGAAAATCGGTAAACTTAATACCATCATGGCAAAACCTTCCAGAAAACACCCCAATACCAAATAAATCGCTAAGATCAGAACAAGTATCATATATGTTGATAACCCTGAATCAGAAATAACCCCACCAATAAACTGCGGAATATGGCTTAACGCCAAAAAAGGATTAATTACATGTGCGGCGATCAGAATCAGCATTACTGTGGCGGTGGTGACTATTGAATCACGTGTTGCAGACAAAAGTCGTCGTAACGAGAGGTTTCCGGAAATAAAGCCAAGCAGTATGACAAATCCTGCACCGACTGCAGCAGCTTCCACCGGTGAGAACACACCACCGTAAATCCCGCCAATAGTCAATAAAATCACCAACAATATAGGGCCGGCGCCTAGAAATGCTTCACCTTTCTGACGCCAAGAAGTTTTAGGTCCTTTCGGGCCATATTCCGGACGTATCCAACATATTATCGAAATGGTGACAATGAACAAGGTTAATAACAACAAACCCGGCAGTATCCCTGCAAGAAATAACCTGCCAATGGATTGTTCCGTCAAAATTGCATAAATAACAAAACCCGTAGATGGCGGAATCAATATTCCAAGTGTTCCACCCGCCGCAACCACCCCCGTAGACAAGCGTGTGTTGTAATTAAATCGTTCCATCTCGGCAAGAGCAACTTTCCCCATAGTTAACGCTGAAGCTACAGACGAACCTGACAAAGCAGCAAATCCACCACAACCTATTACCGTTGCAGATGCGAGTCCACCTTGAACTCTGCCTATGATCGCATAGGCAGCATCGTAGAGTCTTCTGCTCATACCAGATGCTGATGCAATATTCCCCATCAAAATAAAAAGCGGAATTACTACTAGTTCAGGGGAAGACGCCAGCGTAAAAGCCTCGGAAGCCAGTGTAGAGTTGGCTGCATTGAATCCGTTCAGCGCTGCGATTCCAAAATACCCAACCACAAACATTGCGAAGGCAACAGGTATACGAACCAACAACAAAATCAAAAGGATCGCTAGCCCCCATAGCCCAAGAACATACTCGCTCAAATTTTTTCATCCTCACAAACATCACGTTTATAAAAAATTAACTCAATAGCGCGCAAAAACATTGCAAAGGATGTTAACAAAGCAAAACAACACAGTACCCATTGAAACCAGGCTTTGGGTAAGTTTAGTAAATTAGTAGATAAATTCAGCATACGCGAAAGTAACAAACTTTCGTATACTGTCCAGACAATCATCATAAAAACAACGGCACCTAAAACAGCCGCCACGATATCAATCATATGGTTCATTGAAGCGGAAAAATGACTCTTAAAAATATCAATCGAGATATGCCCTCCTCCCCTATCACAGATTGCCATGCCGCCGAAAACTACGATAACCATCGTCATGGTAATCATATCTTGCGAACCAAATAATGGATTACCTAGCGCACGACCAATCACATCGACGAGTATAATACACACTTCAATGAGTAAACCGACAGAACCAATCAGAGCGGACAAGCCAATTAGCTTGTCCGCAAGTAGCCGGAGAATCTCCATGCTAACGATTATTCGCCTCGCATGTCTCGAAGAATATCTGCGCCATTGACCTTTTTCAGCACTGCTTCAGCTACCGAAAGTGTTATTTTTGCAAATGTCCCAGCTCCTGCTTCATCAAGCTCGATAACAACATTGGCTGAATTTTCCTTAAGCTTAACAATCGTTTCGTTAGCCTTTGCATTCCAAGCGTCTTCGGCGCTTTTTGATAACCCAAGACCACTATGTGCATCAATCGCCGACTTATGTGCGTCAGACAACCCGTCATATGTTGCCTTATTCATTACAGTAAAAAATGCAATTCTTCCTAATGGAGCGCCTATGGTATAGCTGCTAGCAACCTCCAATAATTTAAAATCAGCAACAGCACTTGCACCTGTAACGATTCCGTCAATTAATCCGGTCTGCAATGCATTATAGACTTGCGGAATCGGCATCTGAATTGGCGTCGCACCAAGTGCGGCAATAACATCTGCCGCAACGGCTCCTGCCACACGAATTTTTAAACCTGCTAAATCTGCCGGTGTGCGAATTTGTTTATCTTTCATAATGATAATGTTCGGTTCAGAAGTCCACAGAGCCAACGGCTTGACACCTGGATACTCCGAAGCCAGATGCTTCTCATACGCGTTCCAAAGCATATCGTATCCATTACCACCGGGCTTTATAGATCCAGGCAGTTCAGCAACCATGGATTTTGGAAACTGTGAAGATGTATAGCCCTGTAATCCCCAGGACATATCAGCGGCTCCTTGCACAACCCGAACATACTGCTCCAAAGGCCCCGGACCTAATTCGCCACCAGGATAGTACGCTATACTAACTTCGCCATTAGTATCCGCTTTCAAACCAGCAGAAAGCTTATCAACAACGGATGCGGTAATGGTGTGTTGCGGTGGGGTAAAAGATGCAAACTTTAATTCTACCGAATACGCCGTCGTTGTTACCGCCGAGAGCAACATGGCGGCAGTCAGTATTCTAAATGTATTTTTCATAATTTGTCCTCTTAGTAACTTTGAGATTCTAATATAATTAAGTTCTAGGTAATAACGATACGGAACTGCGCGTCTCAAGCGAACAGTATTGATACCGGCCTGTTCGCATAATACCGAAAACTACTATCACGAACTTGTGCGCCAGCTCTCGGCGTAGTTTTCTCGAGCCTCATTAGAGTATGGAGTAGATGCTACGCGTACCCGAATTTCCGCTTGTTTATGCTTCTCGGTCGATGTCTTTCGCGTTTCATCGGGTTCACCCCATATTAATGTGAGTACATCTCCTTCATTTATATTTTGATTAACAACACCTAGGGACAACATGCAACGCTCATTGAAGCTATAGCCATTAAACATCGACATGCCAACCATACTACCGTTGTGCACAACCATATCCGCACCGGATGAAGCATAATTAGGTTGTGGGAAATCGATCCATTTATATGGAACTCCAGGCTCAAAGCCTGACGAAATAACCTTAAGAACATCCTCGCGGTTCCACTCAAAGGTAACCTTTTTACGATTATTCGTTTCCTTTAGCTTGGCGAGTGCATGTTTGCCTATAAATTCTGATTTCCAGCCTATGTAAAAACCATAACCAAGCTCAAATGGATTGACATAGTAATGCTCAATATTTTCAGAAACATAACTACCACCGATAGAACCGATGGCTTCATAACTTTCTGCGCTTAACCAGTCACGATACTCCTGCATCATTCCAGAACCTGTATAAATACCAGGCAAAGGCGACGGTATCCAACCAGATTCCACCGTATTTGTAGAATAGGCCCGACTTCCAACCTGCCGAAGATCTACACCAATGTCACGAGCCGCTTGGAGTATGGTTGATTGAATGTAATTTTTATCCGCGTACGGTCCCCAAATCTCTAAACCTGGAGCTCCTGCCATGCCATGACGAAGCGCTTGCACTCTTCTAGATCCAATCTTAATCCAGTCTACATGGAAAAATTTCACTTCCTGAATTTGTCCACCGTTCACTTTTTCAAATATTTTATCTGCATCCGGCCCTTGTATTTGAAACCGGTAATGCCCGCGATAAATTGCCTTCCCGTCAGGCTGGCTATCGGATCGAGGATCATGTGTGATTTGCACTAACCACTTACCAATTGCCGCTTGAAACCGTACCCAGTTTGCTGTGGGTGCACGACCAACAAGAACAAACTTATTCTCAGTCTCACGGAAGATAATCATATCGCCGATTACATGACCAGCTGGTGTTACTGGTACAAAATGTTTGGCTCGGTGCAACTGAAAATTTGTGAAACTATTAATTCCGACATACTCCAGAAATTTAGCTGCATCCGGACCTGAAACAGTCAATTCGTCCATATGATGTGTCTGGTCATAGAGTACAACACTATCGCGCCATGCTCGTTGCTCATCCCGCCAATTTGTAAATTCGGGAGCAACAACTGGATATACATACATTCCTATTTCGGAATTTCGTAACATTTCCACCGGGTTCTTATATTCATTTATTACATCAGAAAGACTTGCCACAAATTTCCTCGTATATATTCTATTGATATTGATTAAATAGCTACCAATGCTAGTCCCGGAATGCTGTCAACTAGCGCGGAGTCAGCGTTGATGACATAGTCAAGATTTTTGCGGGCTAGTCTTGCATGTTCACGGGCTAATGACTCTGCCCGAGCACCCTCACGATTTTTTATTGCCTCAAAAATTGCCCTATGTTGTTGTTGCGCCAATTTAAGTGACGCACAAAAATCCGGCACAATTTCCTGACCATTAATAAACGCACTCGGCGATGCGAGAGGTAAACGTGAGGCTTTTTCAACTTCGCGTTGCACGATACGGCTCCCTGACAGTCGGGATAATAGTTCATGAAACCTCGCATTGAGTTCCACATACCGCGAAAAATCTAGTCCATCCTTTTGGGTAAACAAATCGTCTAACTCATTCAATAGATCCTGACATTGTGAAATCAAAAATGAATCACATCCGCGCTCGGCTGCAAGCCTAGCCGCAGTCCCTTCAAGTACACCACGAATCTCTATTGCATCGGATATATCTTCAATTGAAAAACTAGCCACTCGACAACCACCGGAATTCAAACGAACCAATAAACCCTCTTCAACAAGACGATCCATTGCTTGCCGCAGTGGCGTGCGCGAAATACCAATTCGCTTGGCCAGAGCTGTTTCCGGTAATCGGCTATTAGCCTTAAATTTTCCGTGCAGAATCTGCCAACGCAGCTCTAAAAGTGCCTTGCCAAATTGGTTCAATTTTTCCTGCCGCGAATTAAATTGCATAAAGGTCTTACAAAATAACTTTCGTTAAACATTTTTTTATTGTATACAAAATAAACTAATATTCAAACATTTCTTTCAATATATTGAATAATTGTATACAAATTTCGATAAAATCGCATAACAATGCGAGATCGCATCTTAGACCCTTATATGTCGATGAACACTACGAAATTGCTTAACCAAACGGATCTACTAAAAATTAATGGGTGTGCACCAACTATTTTTAGTAAAAGAGTCTGAATATATTGGTAGCGGGTAAACAAATTGGGGAAATAAGCTGGTAAAAACGTGACAACCAAGAATAGAGTTTGGGTAACACTATAAATCTCAATAGCGTACTATCGCGCCTAAACTCTCATCGTATCTTCACGGGTTTGGGTGATATGCAGCAAATCCAGAATAACCATTGGTAAAATAAAATCTTAAGCCACAAACGGATTTTGTGGCACACCACCGCGCTGTTCCTTAAAAAATCCCAGTTTTTGCTGGGCCGCACGATCCGAGTAACTAAATAGAACAGTATCCTCTGCCGGACAATGAATAACATTCTTCCAGCTCGGCACTACAAATATATCCTGCGGTGACCATTCGAATTTTTGCCTATCGATAACACTATGCCCGTGACCTTCAACCACCACAAATATGGTCGCATCAGTAGAGCGATAGGGTGTTGTTTTAAAGCCTTCGGGCAATAATTGCAGAAAGGTAGCGATGGTCGGCATAGCAAAACCACCGGTTTCCGGATTTATATAGCGCATCTTTAAGCCATGACACGGATCCCATTCATCCTGACGGCGCATTACCTCAAGTGCCTCACGAGAACGATCATAGGGATAATTAAAAATTGGAGAAACCGTACCTTTACGATAATGGTCCACCGGTAACATAGAAGCCCCATAACGGGCCAGACTATGGCCAGATTTGCGCGATTCAGGTTGAGCCTCTTCCGCATACATCTCAGCAAAGGATGCATCATAGAAGGCCAGCATGGGTATATCCAAGCCATCCAACCAAATCATCGGCTCTTCAGATTCATTACCGTGATCGTGCCATGCACCGGGCGGAGTGATCACAAAATCACCATAGCGCATTACAGTTCGCTCCCCATCTACCGCGGTGTGTGCACCTGAACCCTTCAACACAAAGCGCAGTGCCGATTGGGTATGTCGGTGGGCAGGCGCAATCTCCCCCGGCTTAACCAATTGCAATCCCGCATACAACGAAGTCGTAATCTGGCTGGTTCCAGCCAACCCTGGATTTTCCAGAATCAACACACGACGCTCTGCCTCTTGCGCGGTAATTAATTCTCCAGCTTCCAACACAAATGGTTCGACCTCGGCAAACTTCCACAAGTAAGGCACACATGCACCTCGCGGAACGGGTGTTACCAGTGTGGATAAAAACCGCCATAAAGGACTAAGCTGATAGGCATTAATTTTTTCATACCAAGCTTCGCGTTCTGCTGTATCAGATGATGAGTTTTGAGATACCATAACTGTTTTAATCAATGATAGTGTGTTGATATAGAGTATGGCGAAAAAATTTACCATAAACAAATCCTAAACTCTGCAATACTCGTATCAACTAACCTAATTTTTAAAGCGAGAATGATACACTTTATGGCTCTAAAACACCTAAATTGGGTACGCCGCTAATGTCGAACCTCACCAAAGATATTGTTGTTATCGGTGCCGGCATGGTCGGCATGTGTACCGCTCTGTGGTGTCAAACTAAGGGCATACAAACAACACTCATCGATTATCAGGACCCCGGGCGAGGAACCTCGTATGGAAACGCCTGTACCATAGCCGACTACGCCAATGTACCGGTTAACGATCCCTCGTTGTTTGGCCGCCTACCCGGCCTATTATTTGGCGATGGCCCATTACGTATTAACCTGCTGCATATTCTTGGCAACCCACGCTGGTCTATAGAGTTTCTACGCCAGTGCAGCAGCAAAAACGTGGATAACATCTCTAACGCACTTGGCGCCCTTCTTAAAAGCATCCCAGCGGGTCTCGATCCACTTATTGCCGCAAGTAACACTTCGCACCTAATGCGCGAGAGCGGTTGCCTATACGTGTATTCAACTGAGCAGAGTTTCACCAGCGCTCAAAGCAGCATCGTGCGTCGCCGAGATTCCGGTGTTCCATTCGATATTATCGATCAATCCTCCATTCAAGATCTAGAACCGGCACTAAAAGGTGGTTTGCATAAAGGCCTGTACTTTCCGAAAGCCAGCCAAACCTTGAACCCCACTCACCTAATCGAAGGTTTCTTCAAACACTTTCAACAACTTGGCGGCACATGGAGAAAAGCAAAAGTTGGTCATGTACATCCCGAACAACAGTCGGTAACCCTATATACCGAAGATAATGAAAAGATAAGCACCGAAAAAGTAGTGGTTGCATGCGGGGCATTTTCGAAATCCATTAGAGGTAGCGGTAGCGAACAGTTGCCCCTTGGCACCGAACGGGGCTATCACGTGCAATATGCACAACATGAAGACTTACTTTCTCGTCCCATCGGCTTCGCCGATCAAGGCTTCTATGCCAGCCCCATGAATCAAGGTTTACGCCTCGCCGGTGTAGTTGAAATAGATGCACTGCAAAAACCCGTAAACCGTAAATGTATACAGTACTTACAACGCTGCGCCAAACAACAGTTTGGTATAAACAGCGAACCCGATACCGATTGGCTCGGCTACCGACCAACCTTTCCCGATTCGCTGCCGGTTATCGATTACTCACCTAAATCAAAAAATATTCTATTCGCGTTTGGCCATCAACATATTGGCTTGACTCTAGGCGGCATAACGGGTTTGTTAGTTTCCGAAATGTTGCGAGAAGCAGCGCCGAGTGTTGATCTTGCTCCTTTTGGAGTTGGGCGGTTTGGATGATAATTTAAGGATCCAGAAAGTCTAGCGAACTAGAAGACTTGCCTTTGGAAAAATCCTCCAGATGAGGTTAAATCATTGTGGTTGACACATCAGCATGGCCTAACAACGACTGTATCGATAATGCATGGATAAAAGAATCCAACAAACTTCAGAATTTCCATGAAATCATTAATTTATGCCGTGGTCTGAATAAAGTTGACCTTGTTATTGGAGAAGCACGTACTAAAACGATCATGCGTAAGCTGAACTTGGTTTGTAGCCAACGCCGCGCTTACAAATGCACAACCAACAGCAATCACAATAACGCAATATCGGCCAATTTACTGGATTAGAAATTTAACCCAACCGCAGCAAATCAAACATGAAGCACCGACATTACCTACTTGTCGACACGGCAGCGCTTGGTTTACCTAGCGATTGCAATGGACTTATATTCCCGAACAATCGTAGGCTAGGCAATGAGTAAACGCATGACGACTGGGTCAATAACACATGCTTTGCGTAAACCTTCTCGACGTCTGCTTCATCTCAGCGACCGTGGCCCGCAGCATACGAGTCATGCTTACCGTAAACAGCTATCTAAATATGGGATGCAAAACTCAATACCCTCAAGGGGCACCAAGGTGAGCGGCAAAGGTAGCTGCTATGACAATGCGGTTGTAGAACGATTCTTTGGTAGTTTGAAATACGAATGGCTAGCCAATGTTATTCACTTGATACGAGATTAAATAATCAATGACGTAAATACATACATTCGTTACCATAACGGGGGTAGGCTGCACTCAACATTGGGTTATGTTGGTCTAAACTAGTACGAACCCCCCCTTATTAAGGTGTACAATTAGGTCGACCTAACAGCATTAGGCAAATGAAAGAATTAGTACCATGTCAAAGTTGTATAATATTCAGTACTCAAACGGTATTACAAAAATTACCTTTTTTGAAAAACCAACTTTCGAAGAAGCTCAGCACGCTATTGATGATGTTGCTGAAAATTATCCCTATGAAAAACGATTATGGAATCTCTCAGAATCTAATTTCAATTTTACACACCAAGAAATTATAAATATATCAAGATATGGCAAATCAAAATTTATAAAAAAAAACAAAATGGGAATCGTCGCAACTGACGTCTTAGTTTACGGTCAAATGCGGCAACTTATGGTTTATAGAAAGGAAGAAGATAAGTCTGACATTTGTGTTTTTAAAACAGAAAAAGAGGCTATAACTTGGTTAAATCAATAAACATCACTACGCCTAATAAGACACTCCAATATACCTGCATTGGAATGAATCACCGAAACGAATTTAGAGCGATCAAGAAACGCTGATAGTTTATCCTTTGGAGAGGCGATAAAAATCGAATAAAATCGGTGTCGTGAGGCACTAGCACATCATTTTTCTATACTGATAGAGGGCACTATTTGAAGCAATCGCAAAAGCTTTGGGAGTAGCTTCTGAAAGAACGAGGCTTGATTTTGAAGAATCAAAATCTAAAAAAAATCCAAATTTGACTCTAAATAATGTAACCGATTTTCTCGAACTAACTCCTTTCCATAGTGTTACAAGTAAGGTCATTCGTTCTTGACCCTAGATATCTCAAATGAGTAAAAAAGCGAAAGATTGTTGATGTCTATTTTTGAGCCTGAAATACAAGAATTAGAAGAAGAGTTGAAGTGGAACTGTAGCGACTGGCTAGAGTGATGATCCTAGCTGCATTGCAGATTACGTTAGCAAGACGCTTCACTCGGACGGCAATTTAGCTTCGCTTCATTGCACCCAGTGAACTTGATTGTTATGTGGAAAAGATGTCCAACACACCAAGTGGCATAGTAAAACTATGAGCACTAATCAAAATAATAGGCCCGATGAAAAACACTTTTATCCCAAATCAAAACCTCCAATTTTTGAGGAAATTTGGATAAAGGATTTGTGTCACCTGGCAGCCCGAATCCCTATGTGTCAACCTGATCCCATACAGTCAGCAAATGGGATAACATAGATTTCAGGGTTATGAAAGCAGGAAGACAGCCAGTGCCAAAAGATTCAACATCACAGCGTGATACGCAGGTGACTCCCGATCCGAAGTTGGAGTATCACCACGCTCGAACGGCTGATACTAGACAAGTTACCGAGATTCAGACATTGAATATGAAAACCGGAGTTTTACCTTACCCTGCTTACTATATGCGATCTGAAGCATCATCTGTGCTCACTGTTTGTGTCCTGAATGAAAATAAAAATTTTGTTGCCACAGCTTCAGTTGCCAACTGCTACGATCAGAATAGTCGACTCGGAGGGCATGTATTCGCAGAAAATTTTCGGTATCGACTAGATATAGGGAAAAGGGCTTGGCAGACTCGTCAACGCTCTGGACAACCTCGTTTCTCTTACAATGGTAATATCTTGCAGACTTGACGACACCGCAGGATTGGTAACGATTTCCGCAAGCAGGTTTAGCGACCAGATTACTAGGTGATCCTATAAGTGT